>JAICEV010000020.1 GCA_025923975.1 Propionibacteriaceae bacterium | reverse complement strand
TTCGCTAATTTCTTGCTGTGTCAGGAGTTGGTTAGCCAACAAATGACGGGCATCGCCCTTCGACAGCGTTCATCTTGAACGTTCCTCTATGGGGGAGGGAACGTCGGGGTGTGGTCGGGTGAGTGGTCTTCACGCTGCCGGTGAGGTGCGCAAAACGCGCTTCGCAGTCAGCGAGTAGAGCACTCACTGTGTGGCCCACGGCCGCTCACGCTCGGGGAATGTGCTCGTGCCTCTCGCCTCTGGTGGGAGGCACGAGTGTTTTTTGGACCCGCAGGCCGCCACACAGCTGTCGGAGGGCTGCACGTTCCGCCGCGCTCCGCTGCGATCTGCCAACAGTTTCTTGACGCTGACGGCTCAGATGTCAGAACGCCTGAATACGGGCGCTATGGTCCGACTGCGCGCACCCTCGTAGGCGGCAAGGATGAGGCAGAGCACGTCAATTCCCTCCTTCTCGGTGTGTAGGGGACGTGTGCCAGAGCGTAAGCAGTCCGCGAATTGTCCGATCTCGTACGCGTAAGTGTCGACGTCCTCGAAGTCATATGTCTGGCTGCTCGACCCCCGCAGGGTAAGCGTCAGTGATCGTCCATCGCTGCGCAGCGAGCCACGTTCCCCAACGACCGAGAATCGCTCGGTGCCCGGCGGCGCGTCGTACGCCCAGCTCGTGACGAGCTGACCGACGACTCCGTTGTCGAAGCGGACCAGCACTTGAGCCGAGTCCTCGCCCTCCATGAATCGCAGCCGGTGCCGAGACAGCAGCGCGGTGGCCTCGACCGGTGAGCCTCCGGCGAAGTGCAGCATCAGGTAGGTCGGATGGTAGCCCGTGTCCATCAGTTCCCCGCCTCCACTGGTGGCAGTACTCGCGCGCCAGCCCATGTTCTGGGGATCGAAGTCGTTGTAGAAGCTGTCGGTGGTGCGCACTTCATAGACGGTTCCGAGCACGCCGTCATCCAACAACTGTTTGGCCTTTGCCACCGCGGGCAGATAGAGCTGATTGTGAGCGCACATCAATGTCACACCCGATGCGCTGACCGCCTGCTGCACCTCGTCTGCCTGCAGCACGGTCAGGCAGAGCGGCTTCTCGCACAAGATGTGCTTTCCCGCCTGAGCAGCGGCCACGATGGCCTCGGCGTGGAGGTGATGCGGCAAGCAGATGTCGACGGCGTCGAGGTCCGCCTCGTTGATCATCTCCCGGAAGTCGGCATACGCCGCCGCGTCCAGTTCGACCGCGCGCCTCCGGGCGGTCTCCTCCACCACGTCAGCCACGGCTGTCACGTTGATCGCATCGGCGTAGGCACGATAGCCCCGGATATGTGCCTCCAGGATGCCGCCGCCGCCCAGTACGCCAACCTTGATCGCGCTCACGCTGCACCAATCCCATAGCGCACAGTCCTGCCGGTTGCAGCCGCAGTGTTGGCGGCCGATACCAGACGGGAGAGCTCGACCGCCCTGGTCAGATTGTCAACGGCTCGCGTGCCTTCGCGGATGTGGGTGACCCATCGGCTGAACGAATCGGCCTCGTCCGGAGGAACCGACTGTATCTCCCAGGTGTCCGCCCCAGCGCTACGGATCCTGAGCTGATTGTCGGTGCTGTCGTACGCCAGGCTGGCTCTGGTGCCATGCATCTCAATTGTGAACGGGTTGTTGCTCACAAATCCGGTTTCGACCACACCGATCACGCCACCGGGGTATCCGAGCGTCAGGACGGCCTGGTCCTCAACCTGGCGCTTCGTGACTGAGGCGTACGTGGCGCTCACGGTGGCCGGGACCGTGCCGAGAAACAGCTGGGTGAGGTAGAGCGGATGGCAGCCAAGATCACTGAGCGCACCGCCGACTGCGGCGGTAGGGTCGTAGAACCGTTCCGGTAGCCAGCCGGCGATCGCGCCGTCATGAGAGAGCCGGATCCGGCTGTAAGTCAGCTCGCCCAGCCGCTGCTCGCTGAGCTCGTCCATGATCGCCCGGGTATATCCGTGGTAGAGCCGCGGCAATGACACGACCAGAGCGACGCCCGCCTTATCGGCCGTATCGATGATTTCTTCGGCCTCTGTGACCGTCGGGGCCAGCAGCTTCTCGGTGAAGATGTGCTTACCAGTTTGTGCGGCGCGGCTCATGATCGCGTCATGGGCCGTGGTTGCGGTGGTGACGGTGACCGCGTCGATGTCGTCGCGGGCGAGCAGTTTGTCGAGGTCGTCGACGAATGCTGTCCCAATGGCGTCCGCGGATGCTCGCCCTCGGGCGGAATCGTCGTCCCAGGCGGCGACAAGCTCGGTGTCGGGGTGCTGGCGGATGCGCGCGGCGTACTCGGCCGCATGCACGTGCCAGAATCCGAGAACCGCTACCGTGATCGGATTGGACAACAACAGTCCTTCCTCAAGCATTGAACCGGGGTCCGCGCCCGCGCTGGCAGCCCGCGGCTCAACCGTAACGTCACCGAACGCGGGACGCCTGCCAAGCTGGTGCAGATAGGAATCGAATGACCCCAACAAAACCCGGATCGCGCGCCGCGTGCTGAGGAGGAGCGAGCGGACATGCCTTTCGTCTGCTAGCGACGACGAAGTAGCCGGATCCCTAGCGCGATCCGCAGCGAGCGGAGCGAGCAATTGAGCACCGCATTCGCTGACAAGGTCTTCACCGCCGCTCCGGCACTACGGAGTCCTTCAACCTGTACCTCGGTGACCGCTTGGGCTGGCTGGACGCGCTGGCCGAGGGGCCGGCGACCGCGGCCGCGCTGGCCGAGCGAACAAGACCCAGCCGCGCTACGCAATCGAGTGGCTGGAGATGATGGCCGTCTACGGCAACCTCACCGTCACCGACGATGCCGCCGGTGATCGGCTCCACCGTCGGTTTGCCATGTCGCCTGGTGCGGCAGAGGTGCTGACCGACCGTCACAGCCTGAACTACCTCGGTGCCCTGCCACAGATGCTCGCTGCAGTCGGCGTCCAACTCGACAAGCTGTTGGAGGCGTACCGCGGCGGCGGCGGAGTGAGTTGGGGCCAGCTCGGAGACAATGCCCGCGACTCGCAGGCCGCGCTCAATCGGCCGGTGGTTCGAATCGAGGCTGGCGCCTGCACTCGCATCGGTCCCGCAGGTCGATGCCATTCTTCAGAAACCAGCCGTCCGAATTGCAGATATCGGATGCGGTGCTGGCTGGTCGACGATCGCGCTTGCCCGCGGTATCCATCAGCAACGGTGCTCGGAGTCGATATCGATGAGCCTTCAATCGCGGCAGCGAATGACAACGCTGAGGTGGCAGGTATTGCGGATCGGGCGCGGTTCGCCGGCGCGAAAGGGGAATCGCTCGGCGATCTTGGGCCATTTGACGCTGCTTTCGCTTTCGAGTGTCTTCACGACATGCCGCGCCCAGTTGAGGTGCTCGCCGCGATCCACGGCGCCGTCCGACCTGACGGCTTGGTAGTGATCATGGACGAGGCGGTCGCCGATTCGTCGCGCCCGGCGATCTGGTGGAGCAGGCGATGTATGGATACAGCACGCTGATCTGCCTTCCCGACGGCTTGTCGTCGACGCCCTCGGAAGGTACCGGCACTGTGATGCGGCGGTCCATACTCACTGATTACGCGACGCGGGCCGGGTTCAGATCCGCAGAGGTGCTGCCGATCCAGGACTTTGCCTTCTTCCGCTTCTACCCGCTGCTGCACTGACCGCGCCGTAGATCAGAATGATGCCGGGCGTCCTCGACGCCTCAGTAGCGGCGTACAGGCCCGGCCATCACTATCTGGCGGCTAGCCCGCCGATGCAACAACCAGGCCGCCAGCACGCCGCCAACGGCTCCTCCGAGGTGTGCCTGCCAACTGATGCCTGCAGCGCTGGGGAGTACGCCCCAGATCAGTCCGCCGTAGACGAGCAGCACGACCACGGCCACCGCCACTTGTGCTGGGCGTCGGGACCAGATACCGCGGGCCAGCAGGTAGGTGAGCCAGCCAAAAATGAGGCCGCTGGCACCAAGGATGATCGTGTTGGCCGGTGTCAGGAACCAGGCCGTCATCCCAGAGACGACAATGATGATCAGCGATGAGATCAGCCATCGGGCCAGACCGCTGAGAAGTACCAGGAACCCGAGTACCAAGAACGGCAAGGAATTGCTGATCAGGTGATCCCAGCCGGCGTGCAGGAACGGCGCACTGAAGATCTCCGGCATGCCATCGACCTCACGAGCATGAATGCCCAACTGGTCTAGCTGATTCCCGCTGAGCTGATCAAGAATCTCCAGAAACCACAAGCCAGCGAGCAGGAACAGCATGAATAAGAGGGCCCAACCAGGGCGCGGCGCCGTCCTCTCGGCCATCATTCACCTTTCCGTCTGGTTTCACATCAGGCGGGTGCCCCGCCAGGCGACCACTCCAGAACCCCAGGGTGCCTGGCGATCCCAAACCGTATTACGGCCGGTCTCGAATCAGTCATGAGGAATCCGCATCTGCAGTATCACCACCGGGTCGGCTTCCCTCCACCAAGTAGGAGAGCCCTGTCATTAGGACCGTAGTACGAGGAGCTCGAACGTTGCGATGTACCCGCTCACCGAACTCGCGGCCCTGGCGAGCCATTTCGACCAGCTGACTCTCAGGAGAGTGGGAGGCCTCACTCTTGCACGGCAGCGCGGCGGCGTAGCTGAGTTGGCCGCGCTGTGCCAAGGCTGGGGGTCGGCAGTTGCTGCCTTGCACACGATTCCAGCCCGCAGCTCCGCGCTACCGCTCGCCCCGCGGCCCTGGGTGCTCAATCGACGGAACCTGATGCACTCAATGAGGGTGGCGGTGAAAGGGCCGGGGTTTACGACAGTGCTCGATGCCTACGAATCCAGCCGAGATCTGCGTGCCGCGGTCCGCGAGGTCGACGAGCGCTGGATCGAGCAGCACTGGATCCACGGCGACCTGAGCGCGACCAATGTCGTCGTCGAGAAGCGACCTGCGCTGAGGGTCAGCTTCCTTGGCCTCGACGGCGCCGGCCTAGGAGATGCCGCGTGGGACCTTGCCTCTGCCTCCGACACGATCGCTTGGTTGTCGCCTCGCTGGCATGTCAAGCCGGAGCCGCTGGTGGACTACTTCCTTCTTGGCTATCGGCGAGCTGGTGGACCCGGTCGGCTCTATCCGGCCATGCAGGCGGTACGAGCGCTGACGACTGCCTTCCGGCTTGCAGGCTCACCATCCGGCTCAACCGGTACGGAGCAGACCCAAGCGGAGTTGGCTGTCTGGCTGGAACGGGCGCAGACGTACGCAGAGCGTGTCGGACGCCTGATGGCCGTCGCCTAGAGGCGTGCGTAGCGTGACATCCGAAGACACCGAACACGTCGATCTCGACCGCCCGCTCGATCCACCTGGCGGCCCCGAAATCGAGCCAGCCGGGTATCCGGAGACTGACCAGGGCGACGGCGTCCCGAAGCCCGCTGACCAGGGCTGACGCCGTCCCGGCGCGACGTCGCCGCCACCGTCCTTGCATTGAACCGCGTCTCCCGCCTGAAGACGGCAAATGAGGGGTGATTTGGCCCGATCGAGTGGCGCGAGCCGTCTCGAGATGGCTCGCGTCGACGGCGCCCAGGTCTGTGGGGGCGATTGGAGCCTTTACGCCAGAACCGTAGTTCCGAGCAGCCGACCGACGAGAAAGGTCGCCGCGAGTGCGATCGCCCCGCCGAGTACCACTCGAGCAGTTGGCCGCAGCACCGGACTGCCGCCGAGGTAGCCGCCCGCTGCGCCCGTGATCGCCAAGGCAAGCAGCACAACAGCAAACGTTGCCGGAACACGCATCGAGGCGGGAAAGACGATGATGGCCACGATTGGCAGCACGCCACCGATGAGGAAGGCGATGGCCGAAGCGTACGCAGCCCGCCACGGGCTGACGATGTCGTGTTGATCAATGTTGAGTTCAGCGTCCAAGTGCGCGGCAAGGGCGTCGTTCGCGGTCAACTCCTCCGCTACCTGACGTGCGGTTTGCGGACTCAGGCCCTTGTTCTGATACAGCTGGGTGAGCTCGGCCAGCTCCTCGTGAGGCATCGTCGCGAGCTCGGCCTGCTCTTTGGCGATCAACGCTCGCTCGCTGTCGCGCTGGCTGCTCACCGACACGTACTCTCCAAGAGCCATCGAAATTGCGCCGCCAACCAGTCCTGCAACGGACGCCGCGAGGATTGGCCCAAGCTGCAACGTCGCACCGGCTACGCCAACCGCAATCGCCGACACCGACACGATGCCGTCATTGGCACCGAGCACCCCGGCCCGTAGCCAGTTGAGCCGATTCGCTAACCCTCCGGAATGTGGCTCGTTGGCATGCGTCGCCTCCACTTCCGTCACGTCGCCGAGTCAAGCACAGCACCAGATGATCTGCCAGCGCGCTGCCTCCGTCCACGGACCAGTGCATCCTGATACTGGGAGGTCAGAAGTGACAGTCGGCTACTCGGGAACACCATTGCCAAAGAAGCTGGGCCTTAAGGCTGGCATGTCTATGGCGGTGCTCAACCCACCGCCCAACCTGGACGCAATTCTCGGTGAGCTGCCAGACCGTGTGGTAACCAGCCGTCGGCTGACCGGTCACCGCGATCTTGTGTTGATCTTCGTAACTCGCCAAGTGGATTTCGCCTCCCGCGTTCCTGCCATGATCAACGCGATCGCGCCGGATGGCATGATCTGGGTGGCCTGGCCCAAGCGTGCAAGCAAGATCGAAACGGATATGACCGAGGACGTCATCCGGGAGATCGTCCTACCCAGCAGCGGACTTGTCGATGTCAAGGTGTGCGCGATCGACCAGGTGTGGTCGGGCTTGAAACTCGTAATCCGCAAGGAGCATCGCTAGAGGTTCGAGCCGGAGGACGATGAACGAACGCGCGTTTGGTCGGGAAGAAGCGACGACGGTGTCAGCTCGCCGCGCGAGGTGCGCGAGACGCGCCAATAGCTCAGTCGGGGACCTTGAGTGCTGTGACGGTCTGGTTCGAATCGTCGCTCATCAGCAGCGTTGCCTCACTGTGCGGCATGTCGAAGGCAATAGTGCCGCGCACCCGCTCGCCGGCGTACAAGGTGCCAGTTTCCAGCATCGCGTCCCCGGCGCCTTCGATCGCGGTCTCGAAGAGTCGGCCCGTCTGGTCAAAGACTTGGAAGTTGTACGGGTCGTAGTCGACTGAGCCCGAAGTGCAGGTCAGTTCGATCTCGACCCTGAGGTAGCTGCCTGAGGTTGGCGGCGCCTGCCCGCTGCTCACCCAGGAGTGCCTAAGCAAGATCAGCTGGCCGCTTCCTTCACTGGTCGTGAACTCAATTCGGTCGCCTTGAGCGGTGATCTGGGGGACGGGCTGTCTGGGGCTGACTGGAGCTCTAACCTGCGTGTCGGCAATGTGGGCGACCACGCTGGCGGCCGCCACGACGACTGCCACTACAAGGATCACCGCTACGGAAATGATGGTCGGGAGCCGCGATGTGCGCGTGGCCATTGACCTCGCTGTGCGAGAGGGCAGAGGCGGCCTAGGAGGCGGCGTTTCGCCTGGGTCGGGCGCCCAGGGGACGAAGGACGGCCCGCTGGGCGTCGGTCCCATGCCGGTGCTTTCTGAACCGTTGGGCTCGTCCATTTCCGACCACGGTAGCGCAGGATCGGCACGCTGCCGAGACCGCATCGTGGCTCCAGTTGTCCACAGGACACCGTTCGGCCAATCCGCCGTCCACAGATTTTGCTTCCGGCCGACACATTCGGCTCCGAATCCGCAACCTAACGGCATGACATCTTCGAAGAAATCAGCACGGCGGCGTCGCCGCTGGCGGCCGCCTCAGACGCGGCTGAAGGTCCGTCATCCGGACGAGCTCCTCGCCATCATCCCTTACCTGGTCGGGTTTCATCCCGCCGAATCCGTCGTCGCGGTGTTCGTCAGGTCGGGGGGGATCGTGCTGACGGCCAGGGTGGATCTTCCGCCGGAGGTGGCAACCGATGAGCTGGCTGAGCGGATTGCTGCCCTGGCCGAGCAACAGAAGGCTCAGGCCCTTGCGCTGGTTGCTTACAGTCAGGCGTCCTTACCGGCGAACCGGATGCTGACTCGACTGATGGATCGACTAAGCAGCCACGAGCTGACGGACGTGCTCTACGTAGGTCATGGTCGCTGGTGGTCGCTTAGCTGCGCGGAGGAGTGCTGCCCGCTCACGGGCACGCCGTACGATCTCTCGTCCCACCCAGTCTCCGCGGCGGCGGTGGTTGCCGGATTGAACGCCCGCGCCGATCGGCGGGAACTCGAAGCGACGGTCAGCGGACCACCTGAGACAGAACTGCCACGCTTGGACGCGCTGGCTGCGACCCTCTTCACCGAGCTCGGGCCGTTCGACAATCGCACTGCTGCCGCACGGCTCATGATCAGCATTGTGGATGATGGGATGGCCGATCCTGGTGCGCTCGACGAGAGGAACTGTCTGCTGCTGGGCTTGCTGGTGACCGACTTTCACATTCGCGACCTCGCGTGGTCTCGGATCAGTCACGCCGAGGCCGAAGATCATGTCCAGTTGTGGGGGCGTGTGGTGGCCCGGGTGCCGCCTTTGCTGGCCGCGGCACCGTTGTGCCTGCTGGGCATGGCAGCATGGGTCTCTGGTGCCGGTGCTCTCCTGAACTGTTGCTGCGAGCGGCTCTCTCGAGTGAATCCCGCTTACTCCATGGGAGGACTGCTCGCCACCATCAGCGAGCAGGCAATTCCGCCGTCCTTCTGGCATCAGATCAGAGATGAAATGCAGGCCGAGTTGGGCGCTCAGGCTGCGCTGCAGACCGGGTAGCAAGGCAGCTCAACAGCTGACCCACCTCGACAGCATGAAAACCACTAGGTTGGGTCCATGACGCGCTTCGTGGTGTGCGGCGAGGCCCTGATTGACCTGGTCCAGGCAGACGTGGGAAGCAACGATTCATTCAGCTCCACCTGGCTGGCTCTGTCGGCGGGGGGCCCGATGAACTCGGCGGTTGCCTTGGGCAAGCTTGGTGCCGACACGCACTTTCTGGGTCGGCTGTCCAGGGATGCCTTTGGCCGTCAACTGCGTCAGCACATTCTCGAGGCAAACGTCCAACTTGATCTTGCAACTGAGTCCTCACAGGCAACCTCGATCGCGGTCGTGAGTCTGGATGAGCAGGGTGTGGCCAGTTATACGTTCCACTTCAACGACACTGCCAACTTCGGCTGGCAGCCTGACGACTTGCCAGAGCTGTCCAACGACGATTGGCTGCACATCGCATCCTTGTCCTCCATCGTGAGTCCAGGTGCGGAGGTGCTACTTGACTGGATGCGCGACGTCAGGTCTGGGGTTTCCTACGACATCAACGTGCGGCCTACCGTGATCACTGATCCCGACGTCTATTGGAGCAAGGTGCAGCCCTGGCTGCGGGTGGTTGGTCGGCGTCAGGGGATTGTCAAGGCAAGTGACGAGGACATCAAGTTCCTGGCCAATGCCGAGGCGAGCGGCGCCGGGCAGGGCGGCGGCGATCCGGTCGAGCTTGCCGGCACGTGGGTCGAGCAGTACGGGTTGGCGCTCGCGGTGATCACACTCGGGCCAGGTGGCGGACTAGCTATCGAATCAGGTGGCAACATCACGCGCGTTCCTGGTTTTCCAACCAAGGTCGTGGATACGGTCGGGGCCGGTGACACCTTCATGGCCGGCTTCTTAGACGGCTGGGTAAAGCTCAATCTCGGGCTTGAGGGATCTTTGGAACGCGGTGCAGCGGCTGCATCCATCGTCTGCTCTCGTCGTGGTCCGCAGCCGCCGACCTCTGCGGAGGTCGATGACCTGATTGCAGAGCGAACCTGACCCAACCAGGGTTAGGTCGGCTGCGAGCGTCGGAAATGGCGACGACGGCGGCGGGTCCGGAGGCGCCCAGGATCGCGCGCTGCTGGCCTGGACGAGCGAACGAGCAGACACGCTTTTCGTCTGCGAGCGAGGGAAGAAGGCAGCGGCTTCATAAGTGCGATCCGCGCGAGCGGAGCGAGCAATCAGATATTGCGCGAGCAGCCTGGAATTATCTCGTGGCCGCGGGTGCAGCCGGTATTCCCGCTGCCGCGGTCAGCGCATCGACCGCCTCCTTGGCGCGCACCGCACTGGGTGTCGCGCCGTCCACCTCCGTCACATAGAACGTATCGATGGCCTGCCCGGCGAGGGTGCTGATATGGGCCGATCGGATCGATAACTTGATCTCGCTGAGGGATCGGCCGAGCGCGTACAAGAGTCCGGCGCGGTCACCGGTGCGGACCTCGATCACAGCTGCCGTCTCGCTGGCATCACGTATTAGTTCCACATAAGGGTGGGACACCGCGCCACTGCCATGGGCGCGAGCCTCACGGCGTTGCACCGGCGTCAGGATGCCAGGTTCACCGGCCTCGAGGCGGGTTAGCTGCTTGACCAGGTATGCAGTGTCAGGTAGATCAGTCGGCACCTCCTTGTCCACCCGCCAGGTGTTGACGGCTACCCCTTCGACCGTGTGGAGGACTGCAGACCGAACTTGAACCGAATGCGAGGCGAGCAAGCCAGCAGTGTCGCTGAAAAGACCCAACCGGTCGGTCGCAGCGATGATCAGCTGTATGCCGCCGGGCTGCGTCTGCACGCGGATCCGCGGCCTTCCGTCGAGCTGCACCGAACGCGCCAGACCAAGATCAACGAGCTGGGTCACATCCGTCCGGGTTGTCTCATCCACCAGCAGCCCCTCGGTGTGATCGGCGAGGCTATTGATCAGTTGGGCCCGCCACGGTGACCAGGCAGCCGGACCAGCCGCCCGTGCATCGGCCTCAGTGAGACAGCGCAGCAGGTCAAGGATGTCCGCGCGGCCCTGCACGGCCTCGACCAAGGCGTCCGCGGTGGCAGGGTCGGCATGGTCGCGTTTGGTGGCCAACGCAGCGAGGGTCAGATGGTGCCTGACCAGGTGCTCGACAAGCTCAGCGTCGGTCTGGTCGAGACCGATCGCCTGGACCGCCTCACGGGCGATCGGCGCGCCCCGTTCAGCATGGTGGACACCGGCGCCAGGAAGCTTGCCGATGTCGTGGAACAGGCAGGTCAGCAGCAAGATATCTGGCCGATCAACCCGAGTGAGGTGCCGTTGTGCCTCGGCCACTGTCTGTACCAGGTGCCGGTCCACCGTGTGTCGATGGACCGGATTGTGCTGAGGCCGAGCGCGGATCGGCTCCCAAGAGGGAATCCATCTGCTAATGCAGCCGGCGAGGTCCAGGGCGTCCCAAACCGGCACGACGTTGGGTCCAGTAGCCAGCATGTCCAGCAACGCCTCCCGGCATGCCTCAGGCCAGGGCGTCGGCAGCTTTTGCCCCTGCTCGCCGAGGTTGTCAGCCGTTACGGGGGAGAGGACCAGCCCTCGCTGCGCGGCGAGTGCCCCAGCCCGAAGACCAATAAGGGGATCGCTGGGGCTGGTCCCAGGGCCAAGGCCGACTTCGCCGGAGTGGATGATCAGGCCGTGATCAGCCTTGAGGTAGTCGGGTTTGCGCTCTCGCTTGATGAAACTGAGCACGCGGTGCTGTGGCAGGGCTTGGCGCGCCGCCCGCACGGTCACGTCAACCGCATGTCCGATGCGACGGGCAGCCAGACTGACGTCGCGACGAAGATCATCAGCCTCGCTGTAGCCCAGTCGGGTGGCCACGGTTTCGATTTCGCTGGAGATCAACCGGTCAAGAGTGCGACCCGACGCCAGGTGCAATGCATCTCGGACGTCGAGCAGCCGTCGATACGGCTCCTGTACGCCAACATGCGGCCGATCAGTCAGCCAGCTGGCGGCGAGCGCTCGCAGCATCGAGACGTCGCGGAAGCCTCCTCGGGCCTCCTTGAGGTCGGGCTCGAGCAGATAGGCAGCGTCACCGAAGGTAGCGAGACGTTCGTCGAGTGACGCGAGCAGCTCCGGCAACCGTTTGCGGGCATGGCCACGCCAGCTATCCAGGAGCGCCGTACGGGCACCCTTGACCAGTTCTGCATCGCCGGTGATCACCCGAAGATCAAGCAGACCGACGCCTGCACTCAGCTCACGCCCCGCGACCGCGGCACACTCGGTCGGGGTGCGCACCGCATGATCAACTCGGATCCGCGCGTCCCAGAGTGGGTACCACAAGTCTGCTGCGAGGGTGTTGATCTTGCTTGAGGACTTACCGGTGTGCAGCAGCACCAGATCGATATCTGATCGCGGACCAAGTTCGCGCCGAGCCAGGCTGCCGACAGCGGCAAGGGCGGCCCCGCTTGCAGGGCCGCCCACTTCCGCATACAGCTCGACCAGCGCCGACTCAACGCACTCGGTGATCAAACGCCGACGATCCGGTCCCGCCGTGGAAGACCACGCAGACCGGATCGCGACGTTGAGACGCTCGCTGGTTAGATCACGCTTCAGAGCGCGTCCAGCCCGCGCTCTCCGGTTCGCACGCGGACGATTTCATCCACAGGAACCGACCAGACCTTGCCGTCACCGATGCGACCGGTCCGAGCGCTCTTGACCAGGACGTCGATGATGTCTTTGGCATCATCGTCATCCACGAGCACCTCAAGTCTCACCTTGGGCACCAGGTCGACGGTGTACTCCGCTCCCCGGTAGACCTCGGTGTGGCCCCGCTGACGTCCAAAGCCGCTTGCCTCGCTGACTGTCATGCCCTCGACGCCAAACGATTCGAGTGCGGTCTTCACCTCGTCCAACATATGCGGCTTGATGATCGCTGTTACGAGCTTCATGCCGACACCTCCTGACCGTTCTTCTTGGTATCTTCCTCGACCTGGCTTGGCGTCGAGCCGGCGTAGGACAAGCCACGTGCGCCGGCAGCGAATGTGCCCAGATCGTAGCTGGTCTCAGCGTGCTCGGACTCATCAACGCCTGCGTGCTCTTGCTCCTCGCTGACACGGAATCCGATGGTCTTGTGCAGCAGCAGGCCGATGAGCAGGGTGAGGACCAGGCTGAAGGCCAGCACCGAGAAGGCACCGACTGCCTGCCGCCACAGCTGGTCGAGTCCGCCGCCGTAGAACAGACCATTGACGCCGGCCGGAGCGGCCTCGGTCGCCAGGAAGCCAACCGCGAGGGTGCCCCACAGACCACCGAACAGGTGGACGCCAACGACGTCGAGCGAGTCGTCATAGCCCAGCTTGTACTTCAGTCCGACGGCCAGTGCACAGATGACGCCGGCCAGAACTCCGACGATGATCGCGCCCACTGGTGAGACCGAGGAGCAGGACGGTGTAATGGCGACCAAGCCGGCGACGATGCCGGATGCGGCGCCGAGGGAGGTGGCATGACCGTCGCGGATGCGCTCGGTGATCAGCCAGCCCAGGGATGCAGCGCCGGTAGCGACCATGGTGTTCACCCAGACGGTCGCCGCAGTCGTGCCGGCAGCGATGGCCGAACCGGCATTGAAGCCGAACCAGCCAAACCACAGCAGGCCGGCACCGATCATGACCAGGGTCAGGTTGTGCGGGCGCATCGGATCACGCTTCCAGCCCAGCCGCTTGCCGAGGATGATGGCAAGAGCAAGACCGGCCGCACCAGCGTTGATATGGACCGCGGTGCCACCTGCGAAGTCGATCGCCTTCAGGGTATTGGCGATCCAGCCGCCAACATGCTCGCCGGCGGAGAAATCGAACACCCAGTGGGCAACCGGGAAATAGACCAGGGTGGCCCAGATCACGGTGAAGATCATCCAGGTGCTGAACTTGGCGCGGTCGGCGATTGCGCCGGAGATCAGGGCCACGGTGATGATCGCGAACACGGCCTGGAAGGCAACGAACGCCATCACCGGGTAGGTGCCGGTCTGTTCGTTGAACGAGACCTCAGTGGTGGCCCCCATGAGGTCCTTCAGACCCAGGTATTGAGTTGGGTCACCCAGCAGGCCGTAGCCAATGTCGTCTCCGAAGGCCGTCGAGTAGCCCCAGAGAACCCAGATGACTGTGATCGAAGCCAGCGCCCCGAAGCTCATCATCATCATGTTGAGAACGCTCTTCGCGCGGACCATGCCGCCGTAGAACAAGGCAAGTCCTGGCGTCATGAGCAGCACCAGCGCTGCTGACGCCAGGAGCCACGCAGTGGTTCCAGTATCAATTGTCATGATTGCTTCTTTCGGTGACGGGGGACTGGAAACGGTGAGTCCTCAGGCGGCTGGATCCTGGACGCCCGAGGTTATGCAAAACTCTGCTAGCTGCGTGTTGCGTCAAACGTGCGTTCAGTTACGCCGAGGTCACAGTTCCCAGGGAAATGTGACGGCTGTGTTTCACCGTCCCATTCCGAAAGTGGTCAGAAACACCAAGAAATTCGGCAGATCGTGATGTTCCTGACCACTTTTGGGCCAGGACGTGCTGCCTCGCTGCTTTGTGGAGTGATTCAGCCTGACCGTTCGGCAGCCTGCCGAGCAGCCCAGGCGGAGGCAACCATCTCATCGACCGTGTGCCGCATCTTCCAGTTCAGGTCGCGGGCGGCGAGTTCGCCGGTCGCGACTATCCGGGCTGGGTCTCCGGGGCGGCGCGGTCGGATGTCCGGTGTGAAGTCGATGCCGGTGCCTCGGGCGACGGCGTCCATGATCTGACGCACTGATAACCCGCTTCCGCTGCCGAGGTTGTAGACCGGCAGCAGCGGCCGGCCGTCCTCAAGCGCCTCGGCGGCGACTACATGGGAGAGCGCCAGGTCGGAGACGTGGACGTAATCGCGGACGCATGTGCCGTCCGGAGTGGGGTAGTCATCCCCGTTGATGTAGGGCACTTCGCCGGCGACAAGACGCTCGAAGACCAGTGGGAAGAGGTTATGCGGGCTGGTGTCTCGCAGATCGTCGTATCCCGAGCCGACCACGTTGAAATAACGCAGAGAGGTCTGGCGCAGCGGCGCTGGGCCGGAGGCGGTAGCACGCGCCTGGTCGCTCAGCAGCCACTCGCCGATCAGCTTGGATTCGCCATAGGGAGACTCAGGGTGGGTCGGATCCTCTTCGCTGACAACGTCGGTGGAAGGGGTGCCGTAGACAGCGGCACTTGAGGAGAACACGAAGTTGGTCACGTTGTGAGCAGCCATTGACTCCAGCAGAGTGACCATTCCGCTGACGTTCTGGTTGTAGGTGTGCAACGGGCGAGTCACCGAGACCCCGGCGTACTTGAAGCCCGCTAGATGGACCACACCGCTGATCTTGTGTTCGGTGAAGATCTGATCGAGAAGCTCACCCTGCAGGATGCTGCCCGCGTAGAAGGGGATGTCATCTCGGACGAAGCTGCGGTGTCCGCTCGACAAGTCGTCGATGACTACCGCGGGGATGCCGTCAGCGACAAAAGCGCGTACCACGTGTGAGCCGATGTAGCCGGCGCCGCCCGTCACCAACCAGGTCAATCGAACCACTCCTCTCGCGCATCTCAGCGTATCGGCGTGCGTACTCGGAGCTCGGTGACCCGCAGGTTGAGAATCTGTTCGGTAGCCGCGATCGCGTCGGTGAACAGCTCATCGGCCAGTACCGGATGCGGATCAAGCATGGTGACCTCGATGTCAGTGCGACGGCCTTTGGTGATCGTCTTCCAGCTGGCGACCAGATGTCCGCCGTAGAGCACGACGGGAGAGAAGAGACCGTTTACCTTGGCCCAGACCTTCGGAAGCTGCTGCTCGGTCAGGAACCGGGTGCGATTCCGACCGTGATACCCGACCAGCAGCCCATCGAACTCAGGTAGTAGCCGCAATCCCGGATCCGCTGAGACGCCATTGGCAGCGTTGGCGAGGTCGAGATATGCCTCGTTGTTCGGGCCGCGCAGCGGCATGATCTCGTCGCCGAGACGGCCTAGCGCATCATCTATCGCACCGAGGCCGGCACCGAAGAAGAATGCGAGATCCTCCCGGAGCGCCGGGCCGTACGAGCCTAGGTGGACCCTAATCAGCTTCACCAGGGATTCCGCAAAGTCGCACTCCGGCAGATCCGGCAGCAGGCTACGAGCACGCTGATGGAAGATGTCAGTGCGCTTGTCCCATCGGGTGTCGCGGGGACGTCGGAGCAGGCCGCTGTGACCCCAGAGCAGGGTGTCGGAGAGCAGATCTGGAGCGTTGCCGGCTTCATCACCCGTTTCCCCCTCGGCTAACCAGGCACGCGCATGGGCCACGATCTCTGAGCGAGGGCGCCAGTCGGTGGCGGCGAATGATTCAATCTCTGCTGCCAGTTCCTCCGGAGTAACCTGTCGCAGCTTCAAAACGTTGCGCAACTGTGCGGCCCGAGCGCGGCGTGCGACCGCGTCCAGCCAGGGAAACTGCTCGGTCACGCTGGTATGCACGGTGCCACGGATATTGCTCGTCTTGACCAGTTGGCCTGACTCGAACAGTTCGCACACAGTCTCATAACTGACGCCAGGCAGCCGTGAGGAGATCGTCAGGAATGGCGCTCGTGGCACCTGGGACTGGATTGGTCCCAACCGCCGCAACAGCTCGACAACTGCGTCTGGTCCACGGTCCGGGATGCTGGGAAACTGCCGGCGCAACGTACGCTGCCGGAGTTCGTCATGACTGAGCAGGCGCACGGCACGACGTTAGCGGTAGCTGACGACAACAGGCCGAGACTCTGAATACGCACACGACTGCGCAAGAAGGGGCAAAATCCGGACGGTTGAACGTCGCTGGTGATGCAAAACCAGGGCGGCAGCGACAAGTCCTTGCGCTACTCTGACCGTATGCAACGTGTTGCCCTCCTTATGTAGCCGCGTAGGACGCTCCTGCGCGGCAGCCCCTCACGCCCAAGCGGCGAGGGGTTTTTTCATGTCCAGGCACACGTATTGCAACCAAGGAGAGACGACATCATGACCGAGCAGATGGAGCGGGTCGATACTCCCGAGCGGGCCCACGCTGGGAGCCGAGAGCCGAGCGGATACGACGCTCGTGCTGCGCAGGAGCGGTGGCAAGCGTTCTGGGAAGCCGACAGGACCTTTGTGCCAGCCGATGACGGTACGGCCGAGCGTCGCTACGTGCTGGACATGTTTCCCTATCCATCAGGTGACCTGCACATGGGTCACGCCGAGGCGTTCGTCATGGGAGACGTGGTCGCGCGCTACCTGAAGCTGAAGGGCTACGACGTACTCCACCCCATTGGCTGGGACTCGTTCGGACTACCCGCCGAGAATGCAGCGATCGAGCGGGATGCGCACCCCGCCGAATGGACGTACGCGAACATCGATACCCAGGCCACCTCGTTCCGTCGCTACGGCTTGAGCTTCGACTGGTCGCGTCGGCTGCACACCTCCGATCCGGAGTACTACCGCTGGACGCAGTGGCTGTTCCTGCGGTTCCGGGAGCGCGGGCTGGCCTACCGCAAGGCCAGCTATGTCAACTGGTGCCCCAAGGACCAGACGGTGTTGGCCAACGAGCAGGTGATCGCCGGGCTGTGCGAGCGGTGCGGTTCGGTAGTGACAAAGCGACTGCTGACCCAGTGGTATTTCAAGATCACCGAGTATGCCGAGCGACTGCTGAACGATATGGATGATCTTGTCCATGGCTGGCCCGAGCGGGTGCTGACCATGCAGCGGAACTGGATCGGCCGCTCCGAGGGTGCCTATGTCGACTTCGTCATCGAAAACCGAGCCGAGCCGGTACGGGTCTTCACCACTCGGCCTGACACTTTGTACGGGGCGACGTTCTTCGTCATCGCACCTGATGCGCCGCTGGCGTCGGAGGTTGTCAGTGACGATCAACGGGCGGTCTTTGAGGAGTATCTGGAACAGACCAAGCATGAGACCGAGATCGAACGGCAATCTACGGAGCGTCCCAAGACCGGCGTCTTCTTGGGCGTGTATGCCACGAATCCGGTGAATGGTGAGAAGATCCCGGTCTACGCCGCTGACTATGTGCTGGCCGAGTACGGCACTGGAGCGATCATGTCGGTGCCTGCTCATGATCAGCGCGACCTGGACTTCGCTCTAGCCTTTGGCCTGCCGGTCCGCGAAGTGGTATCCACTGGCGGGCCCGATCCAGTCACATCAGGCATTGCGACGCCCGGTGAAGGCGTCTATGTCAACTCCGGTCCGCTGAACGGCCTGACAGACAAAGAGGCTGGAATCCAGGTGATCACCGAACAGTTGGAGGCCAATGGCGTCGGCGAGGCGGCGGTGACCTACCGGCTACGCGACTGGCTGCTGAGCCGGCAACGCTACTGGGGATGCCCGATACCGATCATCCACTGCGATCAATGTGGGGAGGTGCCGGTGCCCGATGATCAGCTACCTGTTGAGCTGCCATACCTGACGGGCACCGATCTCGTCCCCAAGGGAACTTCGCCGCTGGCCGCGGCCACTGAGTGGGTCAACGTTGAGTGTCCTCAGTGTGGTGGGCCCGCGAAGCGTGACTCCGACACCATGGATACCTTCGTGGACTCCTCGTGGTACTTCTTCCGCTACTGCTCGCCGAGCTACGAGGATGGGCCCTTCAACCCAGAGGACGTGCGCCGCTGGATGCCGGTGACTCAATACATCGGCGGTGTGGAGCATGCCATCTTGCACCTGCTGTACATGCGGTTCTTCACCAAGGTGCTGCACGACATGGGAATGGTCGACTTCGACGAGCCGATGCAGCGGCTGCTGAACCAGGGTCAGGTGATCAACCAGGGCAAGTCGATGAGCAAG
>JAICEV010000019.1 GCA_025923975.1 Propionibacteriaceae bacterium | reverse complement strand
CCACCGACGAGCAAGCCGGGGCGCGGCCGGTGCCAGCGCCCCGAGACACAACACCGGAAGCGAAACCAGGAGAGCCGCCAGTGTGCCCGTTAGCGCAAGATCGATGCGTACGTCATCGAGACAGGACCGACGCTGGCCAGCGCCGGCCGTAGGTTCGCAGCGACAAACGCGATTGCCAGTCCAAGCAGTACAGGATGGCGCGTCAGAGCCTGCTTGCCGTCCTGATCATCTGGATCCTGAGGCGCCGGCGAATCGCGACGACGCGGAACTGGCAACCGCACGGAATGCTCGCTCGTTTACGGCGTCACTCGTACAGTCTTTCGGACACTGACATCACCTTCTCGAAGGAACTACTTCTGGAGCGGGTATAGGTCCTAACGGTGACCTCGCAAGCGCATGGCAGAGGCGCCGCTCAGCAGAATAACTGTTCCACTATGCGGAGTAACTTAGGCGGTCGCAGTTGTGGGCGTCAAGACTTAGGGGCTGCTGCGCGGCATCCAGCGTGACATCAAGATCAATAACGACACACGTGAAAGGGCCAACCCAGCAAATACCCACCGCCTAGAGTGCAACCAGAGCATCACACTGACGTCTTCATAGGTCACCACACTGTGCTCCGTCTTCCGACACGCCCAGTGGTTGGTTCTTGACCGCACCTGAATAGATACCAAAGGAGTGGGAAATGCGCAGATACATCACTGAGTTCATTGGCACCTTCGGCTTGGTCCTCACGGTTGGGTGCGTTGTTCTCACTGAGTCCAACCTGGCTCCACTGGCGATCGGTGGCGTTCTTGCTGCGCTTGTGTTCGCAGGAGGACATATCTCGGGTGCCCATTACAACCCCGCTGTAACCGTCGCCGTGTTTCTACGCGGCCGCCTGCGGGGTGTCGATGTTCTGCCATACTTCGGAGCGCAGATCGCCGGCGGGCTATTGGGTGCTGTGGCCGCACGCTTGATCGTAAGCCCTGACTCGATTGAGGCACTGTCCTTCACCGGTCGGGACATCGCCGTCGCACTCGCTGCTGAGTTCCTGTTCACATTCCTGCTCGCATATGTGGTACTCAACGTCGCGACCAGCCAGGATCATGACGACAACTCTTTCTACGGACTCGCGATCGGCTTCACTTTGTTCGTTGGCGCCTCGGCCGTCGGAAGCATTAGCGGAGGAGCCTTAAATCCAGCCGTCGCAATAGGAGCATCAGCAATAGGGCTGTTTTCATGGTCTGCTATTTGGATCTATCTTGTCGCCGACCTGGCCGGCGGCGCACTTGCTGCCCTTGTGTTTCGAGTGCACAACCCTGAGGACTTGGAGCCACTGCACGGCCACCGAGACGAGGCACATGCCCCTGCTGTTCCGACGTCATGACGGCAGCCTTGGTCTGGCGCGCCACAGCACGGCCCGAGAGACGGTTCAATGCATCGTCCGTCGGTGGTGCTGATTAACCGACGAGCGCATCGAAGCTTCAAACCGCTGAGTTGTCAGTATTTCTCGGTCTTGCTAGCTCACTGAACGCGCCGTAGTGGCATCGAAGGCGGCGCGGATGTCAGCAGCTGCGGCGTGAAGCTGCGATGCGATGAGCCGCGCATCGGCCATACGGATGCGGCTGCTGGGACCCGAAATCGAAAGCGCCGCAGTGAAAGGGAGGCCATCGAGTGGCACAGCAATGCAGCGCACGCCAAGTTCCTGCTCACCATCATCAATGGCGTACCTGTTCTTCCGGACGTGTGCCAAATCATCGAGCAGCGCGTCTGGGGAGGTGAGGGTGCGCTCAGTGATCGAGGGCATACCTGCCCGGCGCAGAATCATGAGGACCTTCTCATCGGGAAGGGTTGATAGCAAGGCCTTGCCCACGCCCGTGGAGTGCAGCGGCACTACTCGACCGACTTCGGTGAACATGCGGACAAAGTTAGGAGAAGGTACTTGGGCGATATAAACGCACGCGTCGCCCTCGAGCATTGCCATATTGGCAGTCTCTCCGCACCTGGCCACTACCTGCGCGAGATGCGGCATGGACCAGGAGCCGAGCGTGCGGCTGGCCGACTCTCCCAGCCTGATCATCCGGGGACCGAGGGCGTAGCGCTTCGACGACTCCTGCCGTACGTATCCGTCGTTGATCAACGAACGCAGCAGGCGGTGAATGGTCGGCATAGGGAGGCCGGTGAGCCGTGTCAGTTCGGAGAGGCTGCGGGAGCCACCATTGTCTGCCAGATGCTCTAGCAGCTGGAACACTCGGTCCACTGACCGAACGCGCTCGCTTGCGCCACCGCCTTCTTCCGTCATGTGGAATAGAATAGCCGGTTGGTAGACTCGCTCATTCGATTTCGTCGGGGACAAGGAGTTCTCGCCCGCGGATGCGCTTTCGATGAGATCTCAGTTGATCCCAGGCTGCTTCTCCTGATACGTTTTCGTTTGACAAAATCTTTATTTCGCAAGGTGGAAAGTATGGATCACGGGTTACCTTACGCCGCCAACTGTTCCCTGCTGTTTGCCGAGCTTCCCCTGCTGCAGCGCCCAGCCGCCGCGCGCGAGGCTGGATTCGATGCGGTGGAGTTCTGGTGGCCGTGGCCGGATCAGCCCGTACCGGCCGACCAAGACGTCGACCGGTTCGTGGCGGCCGTGCAGGACGCGGGCGTATCCCTCGTCGGCCTGAACTTCTTCGCCGGCGACCTGGCCGGGCCCGACTGCGGAGTCCTCTCGATCCCCGAACGAGTGAGCGAGTTCATCGACAACGTCGACGTCACGGTGGGAATCGGAGAACGCCTCGGTGCTCGGGCGTTCAACGCCCTCTACGGCAATCGGGTCGAGAGCTCCTCCCCGGAAGAGCAGGACCAGCTCGGGCTAGAGCAGCTGACAACGGCCGCCCAGGCGGCGGCGCGAATCGGCGCAACCGTACTGGTGGAGCCGGTGAGCGGGCCCAAGCCATACCCGCTGCGCACCGCCGCGGATGTCGTGTCCGTCCTCGACCGGGTGGTGGCGGGCAACGGAGCGACCAATGTCGGTTTCCTGTGCGACTTGTTCCACCTTGCCAACAACGGCGACGACATTGATCAAGCGCTGGATCGATACGCCGACCGGATCGCCCACGTGCAGATCGCGGACCACCCCGGCCGCCATGAGCCGGGTACGGGCACGCTCGACTTAGACCGGTACCTGCGACGCATCAGTGACGGTGGATATGCGGGCTACGTGGCACTGGAGTACATACCCACCGGCGCGACAGTGGACAGCCTGGGATGGCTTCCACGGGAGCGCCGATCCCTTTCCCTTACCTGAAGAGCAGGAGACACGCATGGCAACCATCGCGTTCATCGGGCTCGGCATCATGGGCGCCCCCATGGCCGGACACCTGGTACGGGCAGGACACCGCGTAGTCGGGTACAACCGCAGCCGGGGACCGGTGGACAAGTTGATCGAGTCCGGCGGTGAAGGGGCCTCGTCAGTCGCCGAGGCGGTACGCGACGCCGATGTGATTATCACAATCGTCCCCGACTCTCCCGACGTTCAGGATGTGGCCCTGAACGAGGACGGAATCTACGCCAACGCGAAGCAAGGCGCGATTCACGTCGATATGTCCTCCATCCGACCTGACGTATCGGTGCAACTGGCGGAGGCCGGCAAGAAAGCCGGCATCCGTGTCGTGGACGCCCCGGTCAGCGGCGGGGAAGCCGGGGCCAAGGAGGCCAAGCTGTCGATCATGGTCGGAGCGGAACGAGCCGACTTCGACGAGGTGAAGCCCATTCTCGAGGCCATGGGCAGCACGATTGTGCTGGTGGGCCCACCGGGCTCCGGCCAGACGGTCAAGGCCGCGAACCAACTGATCGTCGCTGGGAATTACGAGTTGGTAGCCGAGGCCATTGTCTTTCTCCGCGCGTACGGCGTGGACACTGAGGCGGCCCTCAAGGTGCTGGCGGGCGGACTTGCCGGCAGCGCGGTGTTGGACCGCAAGGGGGCCAGCATGCTGGCAGGCCAGTTCGAACCCGGCTTCCGAATCGACCTGCACCACAAAGATATGGGCATCGTCTTGGACGCGGCGCGGGCCAAGGAGGTGGTCATCCCGCTGGGCGCGGTCACAGCCCAACTGATCGCTGCGTTGCGGGCGCAAGGAGACGGCGGGCTGGACCACTCGGCCCTGCTACGCGGTGTGGAACGGCTCTCCGGCCAGAAAGTGAGCGGACAGTGAGCAAGATGCGCGCGGTCGACGCGGCCGTTAAGATCATGGAGCTTGAAGGCGCGACGCAGACATTTGGCCTGCCCGGCGCAGCGATCAACCCGTTCTACGACGCCATGCGTCAGCACGGTGGAATTAAGCACATCCTCGCCCGACACGTCGAGGGTGCTTCGCACATGGCTGAGGGTTACACCCGAGCCGAGGCCGGGAACATCGGCGTCTGCATCGGAACCTCCGGGCCGGCTGGCACTGACATGATCACCGGCCTCTACTCCGCGGCGGCAGACTCGATCCCGATCTTGTGCATCACCGGCCAGGCGCCAGTCGCCCGGCTCCACAAAGAGGACTTCCAGGCCGTCGACATCGCCTCCATCGCCGCGCCGCTCGCCAAGATGGCAGTCACTGTCTTGGAACCCGCTCAGGTGCCGGGTGCGTTCCAGCAGGCGTTCCACCTGATGCGCTCCGGACGGCCGGGGCCGGTGCTGATCGATCTGCCCTTCGACGTGCAGATGGCTGAGATCGATTTCGACCCTGAGACCTACACCCCGCTCCCGGTGTACAAGCCGGTAGCCAGCAGGGCGCAGGTCGCCAAGGCCCTAGACATGTTGCTGGCAGCCGAGCGGCCGCTGATCGTGGCGGGCGGCGGGGTAATCAATGCCGACGCCTCGGGGCTATTGGTGGACTTCGCCGAGGCCCTGCAGGTTCCAGTCATTCCCACCCTGATGGGCTGGGGCGCGATCCCTGATGATCATCCACTAATGGCCGGCATGGTCGGGCTGCAGACCTCGCACCGCTACGGCAACGCCACCTTCCTGGAGTCCGACTTCGTACTCGGCATCGGCAACCGCTGGGCCAACCGGCACACGGGTGGGCTCGATGTCTATCGGCGGGGCCGCAAGTTTGTCCACGTCGACATTGAGCCGACTCAGATCGGCAGGGTGTTTGCACCGGACTACGCCATCGTGTCCGACGCCAAGGCGGCACTGGAGCTGTTTGTTGAGGTAGCCAAGGAGCGTGCCACTTCGCACGAGGTTGCCGATTACGGCGTGTGGGTGAAGGACTGTCAGCAGCGTAAGCAGACACTGCAGCGTCGTACCCATTTCGACAACGTGCCGATGAAGCCGCAGCGGGTCTATGAGGAGATGAACAACTCGTTCGACCGAAACACCCGCTATGTCAGCACGATCGGCCTGTCCCAGATCGCCGGCGGCCAGTTCCTGCACGTGTATGGCCCCCGCAACTGGATCAACGCCGGTCAGGCCGGACCGCTGGGCTGGACCCTGCCTGCCGCGCTGGGCGTGTGCGTCGCCGATCCCAACGCCACGGTTGTTGCGCTCTCCGGCGATTACGACTTCCAGTTCATGATCGAAGAGCTGGCGGTTGGCGCTCAGTTCAACCTGCCCTACATCCATGTGGTGGTGAACAACGCCTACCTTGGCTTGATCCGGCAGTCCCAGCGTGGTTTCGAGATGGACTACCACGTCCAGCTGTCGTTCGACAATGTCAACGCCCCTGAGGTCAATGGCTACGGTGTTGATCATATAAAGGTCGCCGAGGGCCTAGGGTGCAAAGGGCTACGCGTGTTCGAACCGGCCCAACTACCCGATGCCTTCGAGCAGGCGCGGAAGCTGATGGGTGAGTTCCGGGTGCCAGTCGTAGTTGAAGTGATCTTGGAACGGGTCACCAATGTCTCCATGGGCACTGAGATCGACGCGGTCACCGAGTTCGAGGAGCTGGCGGTCCGCGGCGAGGACGCGCCGACCGCCGTGATCTTGCTGGACTGATCCATGCGAGTTGTCGTCGCACCCGACAAGTTCAAGGGATCTCTCACCGCTGCCGAAGTGGCTGATGCGGTGGCGTCAGGGCTTCTTGGCGTAGCCCTGGACGCCGACGTGGTGCTGGTGCCCATTGCCGACGGTGGGGATGGGACTGTGGCGGCGGCCCTGTCCCGCGGCTTCACGGCAGTGCCGGTGGAGGCCTCGGGGCCGACCGGTAAGCCGGTCTCGGCTACCTACGCCCGGCACGACCACCAGGCGGTGGTCGAGCTGGCCGGTGTGTGCGGGCTCGACTTGCTGCCCGACCGGCGACCAGATCCGCTCGGAGCCTCCACCTACGGCTTGGGTCAGGTGCTGGCACACGCCATCGCTCACGGCGCGACGGACATCGTGCTCGGCATCGGAGGGAGTGCCTCCACCGACGGCGGCGCCGGGATGGTCCAGGCTCTGGGCGCTCGGCTGATCGATGAGCAAGGCCGCGATCTACCCCATGGCGGCGCGGCGCTGCAGAACCTGGCAAGCCTCGAACTGCCGGGGTTGTGGCAGGCGGTGGGCGACGTCCGAATTCTTGTGGCCAGCGATGTGGACAACCCCCTGCTCGGTCCGCGGGGGGCCGCTGCCGTGTTCGGCCCCCAGAAGGGAGCCAGCCCTACCGACGTCTCCCAGCTCGAGCGAGCCCTCGCGGTGTGGGCGGAGCGGGTGGCCGAGGCGACCGGGACCGACCTCGCGAGCCGAGCAGGTGCGGGCGCGGCCGGAGGGACCGGCTTCGCTGCCCTGGCCCTGTTGAACGCCGAGCTGCGGCCCGGTATCGAGCTGATGCTGGAATGGCTGGACTTCGACCGGGTACTCCGCGGAGCGGACCTGGTGATCACCGGTGAAGGCTCACTGGACGAGCAGTCGCTGGCCGGAAAGGCCCCTGTGGGAGTGGCGAAGGCGGCGGCGCGAGCAGGAGTGACCACCGTCGCGGTGGCTGGCCGCAGTCTATTGAGCGGAGAGCGGTTGCGTTCCGCTGGCATATCCCGGGTCTACCGGCTCGCCGACATCGAACCGGACGTCGAAAAGAGCATCGCCAACGCTGCGGCACTGCTGCACGAAATGGGCCGGCGTATCGCCAGCGATTGGCTTCTCGACCGGGCATGAGCGCCAGCGCAGGCGGCCGCTCAATCCTTTGTCGGCCAGGTCTGTGGCACGAGCAGCGGACGCTTCAGACCTGGCCCCGGCGCAGCAATTGTCCGTGCGGTTCGGTGTAATCCACTTCCCTGCCTCGCACGAACGTACGCCGCACCATCCCCGACAGCGTCTTGCCCTGGTAGGGGGTGAGGGGGTTCTTGTGGTGCAGTTTGGCGGCATCGACGACGAAGGCCTGGTCGGGAGCGAAGACTGCAAGGTCGGCGTCGTAGCCGAGGGCCAGCTTCCCCTTGGCGGGCAGGCCGACACGCTGCGCCGGCTTGGTGGCCATCCACTCGACCACCTGCTCCAGCCCGAGGCCCCGTCGCCGCGCCTCCGTCCAGATCAGCGATAGCCCGAGCTGAACCGAGGCGATGCCGCCCCAGGCCACGCCGAAGTCGCCGTTCTCCAGATCCTTGAGCTCCAGAGTGGAGGGTGAGTGGTCGGAGGCGATGTCATCGATCGTCCCGTCCAGCAGCGCCTCCCAGAGCAGTTCCCGGTTCGCGACCTCTCGGATGGGTGGGCAGCACTTGTAGGCGGTCGCCCCGTTGGGAATCTCCTCAGCGAACAGGGTCAGGTAGTGCGGGCAGGTCTCGACCGTGAGCCGTAGCCCGTCAGCCTTTGCCGAGCGAATCATCGGCAGCGCGTCGGAGGAGGATAAGTGCAGAATGTGAGCGCGGGACCCAGTCCAGCGGACCCGCTCGACTAGCTCCGCGATGGCCAGGTTCTCCGCGCCGCGGGGCCGCGAGCCAAGAAAGCGCAAGTACTCATCGCCCTCGGCCTTGGGCGCCCGGTCGATGGCCCGGGAGTTCTCGGCGTGCACGATCAGGACGGCGTCGTACGTCGCGAGCTCGGCGAGGTAGTCCTCGACCTCCTCAGGATCGAGCTGGGGGAACTCGTCCACCCCGGAGAACAACAGGAAGCATTTGAAGCCGAAGACGCCCTCGTCGTGGAGGGAGCGCAGCTCGCCCAGATTGCCGGGCACCGCGCCGCCCCAGAACCCTATGTCCACGAACGCCTGAGGCCGGGCGCACAGGCGCTTTAGTTGCAATGCGGGCACGTTGACCGTGGAGGGAATGGAGTTCAACGGCATGTCGATGATCGTTGTGACTCCCCCGGCGGCCGCAGCCTTGGTCGCGGACGCGAAACCCTCCCACTCCGTACGCCCCGGCTCGTTGACATGCACGTGGGTGTCCACCAACCCGGGGATCAGCGTTTCGTCGTCGGCGAGATCGACGGTCGAGGCCGCGGTGAGCCCACTGCCCAGCGGTTCGATGGCCACGATCCGGCCGTCGCGGATGCCGACCTCGCGGGCGACCACGCCGGCGGTGGTCAAGATCTGCCGCCCCCGAATCACCAGGTCCAGGTCAGCCTGCTGCTCGCCGCGCTCTACCCCGCCGGGTGATTCCTCCCCCTGATCCGGGTGGCTCCGGAGGTACTCCTCGATCTGCTGGCGGATCTGCTCCGGGTCGTTGACGCCGTGCAGGCCACTGCGCTCGTGCTCGGCCATGTCTCTCCTGAAGTTCGACGTGCCTGTGCTTAGTGCCGTGCCTCCTAGGTCTCTTTGCGGTTCGCGCCGCCCAGGCACGCACCTCGCGGCGTTCTCCTCGGTCGACATACGACCCGGTAGCCCTCCCTCGTCGGCCTTGCGATCCACGCAACTGAACGACGCCAACCGCTAAGGAACCTAGGAGGCACGACACTAGGCCGAGGTCTCGGGACTCGACCACCGCAGCGTGTCGGGGTCAGCAGAAGCCAGCGACCCCGACCCAGGCCTGGTCTGCCGTGGCACTGCCCTTGCGTTGGATCGTTGCCTCAATGAGACCGTACGGCCGGTCGGCGGCGTAGAACACCTCACCAGGATTATCGAGGCCGCAGAACGACAGGTCGGACAAGAAGTGATGCTTGTTGGGGCAGGAGAACCTGATCTCATCGATCTCAGCGTGCGCGTCGATCACAGCAGCGGCCATCTTGTACAGATCCTGCTGCAGCGCCTTCGAATAGCCCTCCGAAAAGCTGGTCATGATCACCTGCTTGACGCTCTCGTACACCTTGTTGAAGTCGAGGTCGGTGATGTTGTAACGCCACTTCGTGGAAATGTCGGTGGCCAGGATCCGGTCCTCTGTCTCCTGGAGTGTCGTGTACCTGTCCCTCGGGAAACCGACGAAGCCGGACTGGGTCGTCTTCATCACCGTGAGCCCGTAGAAGCCCGAGAGCATTGTGTCGGTGCCCGCGTCGCGGACCAGCACCGCGGTCCGGACCTCAGGCGAGCCCCGATAGAAGGCGTGGTCGTGGTCATTGATGCGTGTCCAGCCGTACTGATCTGCCACCCAGCGCCCGCCGCTCACCCAGTCAAACTCACTGGTGAAATGGTCGGCGAGCCGCATCAGAAAGCTTTCCGGCGAACTAATGCCGTCCTTGGCGAACGCGAAGATGGTGTTCTTCTGAGTGTCGGTTGCCACCACGTGGGAGTTGTCTCCGTCAGTGTGCGCTGCCTCGAAGTCGCCGCGCAGTTGGGAGGTGACGTTAAGGTCCGCCACCTCATGTCGGTCAGTGTCACGGGTGACCCGGACCACGCGGTTCTCCGCCTTGCCGTACTGATTGGCAGCCAGCCGGACTTCAGCCATTTCCGAATCTCCTTTGGTTGTTAGGGGGATGGACTTGTCGGGAGCGGTCAATGTAAGCGCTCAGCTGCCGCGGTAGGTGGTGTAGGAGTACGGGCTGAGCAGCAGCGGCACGTGATAGTGCGCCTGGTCTGGTGCAACGATGAAGTTCACCACCACGAATGGGTAGAAGGTGTCCTGGCCCTTCCCGGCGAAGTACTCGCCAGTAGCGAACTGAACCCGATAGTCGCCGGCTTCGAGCTGGTCCGGACCGAGATCGGAGACGCGCCCGTCGGCATCGGTGACCGCGTCGCCGAGCACCTCGCCGCCTTGGGTCTCCAGCCGCACCGCGACTCCGGAGGCCGGCGTGCCGGCGAGAGCGTCGAGGATGTGGGCGGAGATGAAGCTCATGGCGCCGGCGCGCATATCTGCTGGCTCATGACTTCGGCGTACCCGGATGGCGGTGCTGCTCGGGTGGAAGATCAATCTCGCTGAGCGGACTCCCATCTTCTGCTCGACGCGCCTGACCATGGTCGACGACTAGCTCGTGACCCTCGATTCGCTCCTCGTCCTCCTCCGAGATCGCGGCCGGAGCCGGACCCTCGGCGAAGATCGGACCTTCCGCTTCCGTCTTGCGGCCGAGAATGTTGAACACGATGTTCAGCAGAACGGCCGTGATCGCTGCCGCGGTGATGCCGGAGTCAAAGATCACCTGGAACCACTCGGGGAACTTGTCGTAGAACGTCGGCACGGCGATCGGAATGATGCCCATAGCGAGGGAGAAGGCCACGATCACCATGTTGTCGTTGCCGGCGAAGTCGACCCTGCTTAGTGTTCGGATGCCGCTCGCGGCCACCATGCCGAACAGGGCGAGGCCAGCCCCACCTAGAACCGGCAGCGGCACCAATGCGACGAAGGCACCGAGGATCGGGAACAAACCGAGTACTACGAGAATCCCGCCGCCGACCGCCACCACGAACCGGCTCTTGATGCCCGTGATCGCCACCAGGCCGACATTCTGAGCGAAGGCGCTGACCGAGAAACCGTTGAACACGCTGGCAAACGCTGTTGAGAACATGTCCGCCCGCAGGCCGTTGGTCACCGTCTGCCGGTCAGCAGGCTTGTCGACGATCTGGCCGATGGCCAAGATGTCCGCGGTGGTCTCGGTCATGATCACCAGCATCACGATGAACATCGAGATGATCGCACCGACCTCGAAGATAGGCAGGCCAAAGTGGAACGGCAGGGTCAACTGGAAGATCTGCGCGTCTGCGATCCGGGCGAAGTTGGTCAGTCCGAACGGTATGGCCACGACAGTGCCCAGCACCAGCCCGAGCAGAATCGCCACCCGGCCGAAGAATCCCGGCAGAAAGCGGTAGATCAACACAATGATCGCCATGGTGATGGCCGCGACCGCGATGTTCCTGGGCGCACCGAAGGTCGGGGCGGTGGGTACACCGCCAGCCGCCCAACGCATCGCCACTGGCAACAGCGAGATGCCGATGACGGTGATCACCACTCCGGTCACAACCTCCGGAAAGAAGCGCAGCAGCCGAGTGAAGACTGGCGCGATCAGCAGCGCCAGAAGTCCCGCGACAAGAAGAGCGCCAAAGACCGCCCGCAGACCCGCCACGCCGCCGCCCTCCGCGAGGCCGACAGCCAGTATCGTAGACACCGCCGCGAACGAGGTGCCCTGCACAATCGGTTGCCGGGCGCCGAACTTCCACACACCAATGGTTTGCAGCAGCGTGGCCAGACCGGAGATGAACAGACCGGCCGAAACCAGGTAGGTGATCTCGGGCCCGCTCAACCTGAACGCAGTACCAACGATTAACGGCACGGCAACCACGCCTGCGTACATGCTCAACACATGCTGCAGGCCGTAGATGAACATCTGCCCGAACGGCAACACCTGATCGAGCGGATGCTTTTCGGTCGCGGCGGCTGACGACCTTGCTGCCATATCTGCGCTTCCTAGTTCTACGTTTCCGATTTACGGAATCCTGATTTCGTCAAGTGAAACTTAGTCAGTGATGTCCTCCGGTGTCAACCATGATCAGGCGCCGAGCTGCATGCGCAACTCCCGGACGTGGGAGGCGGCGTCGACGTGATACTGGGCGGACTGGAGCACGCCCTCGGCGTCCACGATGAAGGTGGACCGGAGCGGACCGGTGGTGGCTTGTCCGTTGACAGTTTTAGGCCCCCACGCTCCCCAGCGCCGCGCTGTCATGCAGCCGGGGTCTGAAAGCAGATCATGATTCACCGCATTGGCCGCGCGGAACTCGCGCAGCCGGGACGGTGGATCGGCGGATACGCCGAGCAGCACGTAGCCAGCTTCGGCGAGAGCAGCCTTGTTGTCGCGGAAGTCGCATACCTCTGTGGTGCACCCAGGAGAGAACGCCTCGGGGAAGAAGTAGACGATGACCGGATGGCCACGCAAACTGGCAAGGCGGACCAGCTGTTCATCCTGGTTCTCCAGCTCCAACTCCGGCGCCTGGTCGCCAGGCCGCAAAACAATAGACATCGGAGCAGCTCCGTTCCAGTGGGCTTAGAAGAACTGACGGCTGAGCCGGGAGTGCCGGTTGACGTCCTTATAGAGCAGGTAGCGGAACCTTCCGGGCCCCCCTGCGTAGCAGGCTTGCGGGCAGAAGGCACGCAGCCACATGAAGTCGCCCTCCTGCACCTCCACCCAATCAGTGTTGAGGCGGTAGACCGCCTTGCCCTCCAGGACGTACAGGCCGTGCTCCATGACATGGGTCTCGGCGAACGGAATCACCGCGCCGGGTTCAAAGGTGACGATGTTGACGTGCATGTCGTGACGCAGGTCGGAGGGGTCGACGAATCGCGAAGTGACCCAGCGGTTATCGGTGCCCGGCATGGGAATGGGCTCGACCTCGCGCTCGTTGGTGACGAAGGCCGGTGGTGTTTCCAGGCCATCAACGGCCTCGTACGCCTTGCGAATCCAGTGGAACCGCAGGGGTTCCCGTCCATGGTTGCGCATGGTCCAGCGTTGGCCCGGCGGCAGGTAAGCGTAACCACCAGGGCCCAAGGTATGCCTGTCATCGTCGACGGTGAGCTGCATTTCCCCCTCCACGACGAACAACACCCCTTCGGCGGCCGTGTCGAGCTCGGGCCGCTCGCTGCCTCCGCCCGGAGCGACCTCGACGATGTATTGCGAGAAGGTCTCGGCGAAGCCGGACAGCGGCCGCGCAATCACCCACAATCGGGTGTCGTCCCAGAAGGGCAGATAGCTGGTGACGATGTCGCGCATCACACCGCGCGGCAGCACCGCGTACGCCTCGGTGAACATCGCCCGATCGGTGAGCAGCTCAGTCTGGGGCGGATGTCCCCCAGACGGGGCGTAGTAACCGCTTTCGTTCGTTGCCGCGTTGGCCTGCTGCTGCGGGTCCGTCTTCGTTCCCGTGCTGATAGTCACCGTGTCACTCCTTTCATCTGTTCCCCCCGATGCGTATCGGACCCCTGCCGGCTGCCGAGGTCCCGGACTTGAGGCTTCAACCGGACCGGATAGCAATGTTGTCCGTATCGGACTTCGGCCTGGATAGCTCCGCCAGCTGGTCGGCCGTAAGCGGGACGGCTGCTTGGAGCTCGGCATCGTCCAGCGCCCCGCAGCTGTAGCCGCGGTGGAGGTAACGAGCCAACGCCCGCGCGGTGGCCGGCTCGTCCAGCACCCCGGACTCCGACTTGGACAGGTAGGCCGACAGACGCTCGGTGGCTCGGGTAAAGCCTTCCCGGTAGAACGCAAAGTTGGCCACGAAGCGAGTCGGCAAGTGTCCGAAGTGCATGTCCCAGCCCTGGTAGTAGGCCCGTTCGAGACTGCGCCGGACCAGCGAGTGGTGCAGTCGCCAGGCATCGCGGACTTGGTCGGCTGACCCTATCGGGAGGACGTTGGTGGATCCGTCCGACAGGTGCACCCCGGTTCCTGCGACGGCGGCCTGCATCACCTCCTTGGCGTAGTCGGCCGCCGGATGTGCCAGCGATTGGTACGCCGCAGACACCCCCAAGGAGGCGCTGTAGTCATAAGTGCCGTAGTGCAGCGACGTTACGCGGCCGTCACCTGCGTGCAGCGCCAGAGCGATCTCGGCCCGCCCGTCCGCGCTGAGGATCAGGGGCGGCGTCTCGACCTGGATCTCAAAGCGGAGCCGGCCCGGGCTCAGCCCCGCGGCCGTCTCGTAGGCGGTGCAGACATCCACCATGGCCTCGACCTGGCTCGCCGTGCTCACCTTCGGCAACGTGATCTGCAGCCCGTCGGGCAGCGGGCCAGCCTCCAGCAGGGTGCTCAGGAACAAGTCGAGCGTGCGCAGCCCACGACGCCGGTTGGGCTCCTCGAGACACTTGAACCGTAGGCCGACGAAGGCTGGGGCGATTCCCTCCCCGATCGCCTTGGCCAGGTCCCCGGCGACTCGGACAGCGTCGGCGTCCTCAACCTCGTCCGGCCGGGCCCCGTAGCCGTCTTCGAAGTCGAGTCGGAGGTCCTCGATGGGCTCTCGGTCGAGCTTGGCGGTCACCTTGGGCGCCACCTGGCCGGCCAGATCGTCGGGCAGGCCGAGCTCGGCACACAGCCACTCAATCCCGCCGTGCTGGTCGACGAGGGCGGCGGCCTGACTGCCCCACTGGTGTGGCAGGTCCGTGGTGTATTGGTCGGCCGGCACGTAGACGGTGTGCACCGGCTGCCGGCGGCCGTCCTCGCCGGGGTAGACGCGAGCAAGGAGGGCGTCGGTGGCGGTCAGCCGCTCGTCGACCTGGGCAAGGACCTCCTCGGGAAGCCGGATCGGCACCGGGACGGCCGGACGGGCAGCGGTCATTTCACCAGCTCGTACGCCGGAAGGGTCAGGAAGTCGGTGAAGTCGTCGCTCAGGCACAAGTCGCTGATCAACTTTTTGGCCGGCTGGTAATAGCGCTCGAAGTCTTCCGGCGGCACTTCGCCACGGAGCCGTTCAACCTCCTCGTCGAGGAGGCGGGAGACCAGCTCGGTGGTGACTGTCTCTCCGGTGTCGGCGAGCTTGACCTGGTTATACCGCAATTGCCACACCTGAGAACGAGAGATCTCGGCAGTGGCGGCGTCTTCCATCAAGTTGTGAATGGCCACCGCGCCGTTGCCCGACAGCCACACCGCCACGTACGCCACCGCGACGTAAAGGTTGTCCCGCAGGCCGTGCTCGGTATTGCTGCCCTCCGCTGATCGCACGTCGAGCAGCTGCTCTGCCGTCACCTGTACCTCGTCCCGGCGCTTGTCCAGCTGGTTCGGCCGTGCGCCGAGCACGCCGTCGAACACTTCCTGGCAGACCGGGACCAGGTCGGGGTGGGCCACCCAGGACCCGTCGAAGCCGTCGCCAGCTTCCCGGGTTTTGTCCGCTTTGACCTTGGCGAATGCAGTGGCATTGATTTCTGGGTCCTTGCGGCTGGGGATGAACGCCGCCATGCCGCCCATCGCGAACGCGCCCCGCTTGTGGCAGGTCTTGACCAGCAGCTCGGTGTAGGCGCGCATGAAAGGCGCGGTCATCGTGATGTCACCGCGGTCGACAAGCACGAAATCTGGGCCGGCATCCCGGAAGTACTTGATGATGTTGAACAGGTAGTCCCACCGGCCGGCGTTCAGTCCGCTTGCATGGTCGCGAAGCTCGTACAAGATCTCGTCCATCTCGAATGCTGCCGGGATGGTTTCGATCAGCACAGTGGCGCGGATGGTGCCGTACGGGATGCCCGATTCGGCTTCGGCAAAGCTGAAAATGTCGTTCCACAGCCGGGCCTCGAGGTGGCTCTCCGACTTGGGCAGGTAGTAGTACGGGCCGTGCCCGTTGTCGATCAAGAGCTTGGCCAAATGGAAGAAGTGCAGACCGAAGTCCACCAAGGCGCCGACGCCCGGCTTGCCGTCGACGAGAACATGTGCCTCGGGCAGATGCCAGCCGCGGGGCCGGGTGACGACGACGGCGAGCGGCGCGTCGGTTTGAAGCGTGTAGTCCTTGCCGTCCGCGGAAACGGCGAGTGTACCGCGAGCGCCATCGCGCAGGTTGAGAATCGCGTCGATCACGTTCGGCCACTTGGGACAACTGGCGTCTTCCAGATCGGCCAGCCACACCTTCGCGCCAGAGTTGAGCGCATTGATAGCCATTTTCGCTGGAGTTGCCGGTCCGGTCATCTCCACCCGGCGGTCCTGTAGCGGCGGAGGCGCGGGAGCCACCCTCCAGTCGCCGTTCCGGACTCCCTCGGTCTCCGGCAGGAAGTCCAGTCTCCGAGCCTTCGCCGCCCGCTCCCGCTTGGCACCGCGAGCCGCGAGCAATTCATCGCGACGAGCCGCGAAACGGGTATGCAGCGATTCGACGAATGCCAGCGCCTCCGGTGTGAGGATCTCCTCGGCACGCTCGATCGGGCGGGGATCTGTCAGTTCGAGAGACATCCGGAGTGAGCCTTCCTAGGAGTGGATCAGGTGAGCTGAGTGAACGACGCGGCCAGAGTCGCTAGCTGTGATCGCGCGCTCCGCCACCCGCTGCCATGCTCGTCCCCCGAGGTGTTGCAGGTGATCGCCATTACTACATTCTTGTGCGTGGGGTCGACCACGTCGAGGGCGGCGATCTCCGCGCTCGCCATGCCACCGCCGGGACTAGTCCTGGGTAGGCGTTAAAGCCAGCGGCAGAAGCAACTCGAATGGCCTAGCCCGGGCTGGACTGGACATAGATGTTCCCGCCCCCAGCCTGGTCGCAATGGGGGCCGACGACTTCCGTATAGCGGATAATAGTTTTTGACTCACGAAAAGGCAAGCCGAGTGATCGAGGGCCTTGACGGTGTGGCGCGCTCGGAGGTACGGTCGCCCCGTAGTGGAATGATCCTTTCGCATTACGGAAAAACTGAGCCGGCGCTCGCGTGCGCTGGCTCCCGGCGCGGAGATGAGGTCACCGTGCTGCTTGCTGTACGGCCGGACGACACCGCTATGTCCGCTGAACCAGCCGCTTCGACCGGCTGACTTGAATAACGACCACACTGCATCGCGACTCGTGCCAGCCGCGGCGCAGAAGGGGAGGACCATCATGGCGCAGGATGTCGCACAAACCGAGGAGAAGCCCGCGGTCCGCCACCCCGTTGACCAAATGCTCCCGGTACCCAAGCTGGCCGTCTACGGGTTCCAGCACGTGCTGGCGTTCTACGCAGGCGCGGTGATCGTTCCGATTCTGCTCGGTAGTGCGATTGGTTTGACCCCGGAGCAGCTGGCATATCTGATCAATGCCGACCTGTTCACCTGTGGGATCGCGTCGATCATCCAGACAATCGGCTTCTGGAAGATTGGGGTGCGGTTGCCCCTGCTGCAGGGCGTCACCTTCGCCGCCGTATCGCCGATGATCAGCATCGGACTGGCCGAGGGCGGCGGCGTGCCCGGGTTACGGGCGATTTTCGGCGCCGTCATCATCGCCGGGATCGTCACATTCGTGGTCGCACCATTCTTCGCCAACCTCATCCGGCTGTTCCCGCCGGTGGTCACCGGCTCCGTCATCACGATCATTGGAGTTGTTCTGCTTTCGGTGGCGGCTCTCGACGCCGGTGGGGGCGGCGCAAGCCAGTTCACTGAGCCGCCGACATTCGGTGCGCTGCGCAACCTCGCGCTGGCCGCCTTCACTCTGGTGTTCATCCTGGCGCTCTACCGGTTCTTCAAGGGGTTTGTGGCGACGATCGCAGTTCTCATCGGGCTCGTCGTCGGCACGGCCGTCGGGGCGATCTTCGGGTTCGCCGACTTCAGCCGGGTTGGGGACGCGTCCTGGTTCGGCGTGACCACCCCGTTCCACTTTGGAGTACCGACCTTCAACGCTGCAGCCATCATCGCAATGGTCATCGTCATGCTGATCACCATGGTCGAGACCACCGGTGACGTTTTCGCGTGTGCTGACATCGTTGACAAACCGGTCGACAAGAATGACGTGGCACGAGCGCTGCGTGCCGACGGTCTGTCCACGACGCTCGGCGGGATCCTGAACTCGTTCCCTTACACCTGCTTCGCCGAGAACGTGGGGCTGGTCCGGCTGACCAAGGTCAAGAGCCGGTATGTAGTGGCGACCGCAGGCCTGTTCATGATGATCATCGGCATTTTCCCCAAGGTGGGGGCAGCCGTGGCGGCCATCCCGCCGCCAGTGTTGGGCGGAGCCGCGTTCGCACTTTTCGGCACCGTTGCTGTGGTCGGGATCCAGATCCTGCGGCGAGTGGATTTCCACGACGAGCGCAACGTGATCATCCTGGCGATCAGCCTGGCGATGGCGATCACCCCGACCGTGTACCCGACGATCTTTGCGGAGTTCCCCGAAGGCGTACGAACGATCATCAACAGCGGCATCACGATGGGCAGCATCACCGCAATCCTGCTGAACTTGATCTTCAACGTATGGGGTGGCAACAGCAACCTGGTGACTAAGGTGCTTCCTACCCCGCAGCACGACGACGTGCTCAGCATCGACCAGGTCAACCAGATGGACCGCGAGCAGTTCGTCGCTGAGTTCGGCGGGCTCTTCCAAGGTCCGCCCTGGATCGCCGAGCGGGCGTACGACGCCCACCCGTTCGAGGATGTGTACGCGCTGCGGCGGGCCTTCCACGACGTCCTGTTCGAGGCCCCAGCGGACAAGCAGCTCGAGCTCATCCAGGCGTATCCGGATATCGGCAGTGTGTTCCGCCCCGACGCCAGCGCGTCGGTGCTATCGGTGAAGGACCAGGCGTTCGCTGGACTCGACCGTCTCGATAGCGACGAGCACCACAACCTCAACGATCTCACCTCCGCGTACCGGAAGAAGTTCGGCTTCCCGCTGATCATCGCCATCAGGGAGAACACCAAGGAGACCATCCTCCGGGCGGGCAACGCCCGTCTCCAGAACTCCCCCGCCGCCGAGCAGGCCACCGCACTCGTGGAGATCGCCAAGATCGCCAACCTCCGCCTGCTCGACATCGTCGAGGAAGAGCCAGTCGAGGAGCAGCTGGCCGGGTGACGCCACGATGAAACGACCGCAGGGGTGTTGGGGATCCCCAGGGGCGCCTCAGTGAGTCGATTGGTGCTGCGGGGCGCCCGTTGGCCGGGAGACGTTGCGATGGACGGCGGACGGATCACCGCCGTCGGCTCGGTGCCGGATGATCCGGGCGACCAGATCATCCGGGTCGACGGCGACATCATCACGGCGGGCTTGATCAACACCCACCACCACT
>JAICEV010000018.1 GCA_025923975.1 Propionibacteriaceae bacterium | reverse complement strand
TGGTTTTGCGGGTGATGTTGGTGATCATGCCCGCGATAGTCACCATGCTCTCCCGGGGACCGTCGTCGGCCACTAGCTCGCCGATGCCGATGTCGCGTTCTGCGGCAAGAATGTGCTCCAGGCCCGGCAGTGGATGATCACTCACATAGAGGCCGAGCATCTCGCGCTCGAAGGCCAGCTTGGTTCGCTTGTCCCAGTCCGGCAGGTCCGGAACGCTTCCCGTCAGCACTGGATCGGTCTCGGCCAGCTCGCCGAAAAGATCATCCTGGCCGTTCGCCTCGTTGCGCTTAAGGTCAAGCACCCCGTCGACTGCCGCCTCATACACCGTCATCAAAGCGCGACGGGAATGCCCCATGGACTCGAAGGCCCCCGCCTTGATCAACGACTCGATCACTCGCTTGTTGCAGACGACCAGCGGCACCTGGTCCAAGAAGCCGTGGAAGTTCACAGCCTTGCCGTGGGCCTCCCGAGCGGCGACGATTCCATCGACCACGTTGTGCCCGACATTGCGTACCGCAGTCAGGCCAAAACGGATATCGGCACCGACCGGGGTGAAATTGGCTGCGGATTCGTTGACGTCCGGTGGCAGCACCTGGATTCCCATGCGGCGGCACTCATTGAGGTACACGGCCATCTTGTCTTTGTCATCGGCCACTGAGGTGAGCAGCGCTGCCATGAACTCGGCCGGGAAGTTGGCCTTCAGATATGCCGTCCAGTACGAGACCATTCCGTACGCCGCGGTATGGGCTTTGTTGAAGGCGTAGTCAGAGAACGGAACCAAAATGTCCCAAAGGGCGGTGGTCGCGGCGTGCGAGTAACCGTTCGCCCGCATACCTTCTGAGAACGGCACGAACTCGGCGTCGAGGATCTCCTTTTTCTTCTTACCCATTGCCCGCCGCATGTTGTCGGCCTGGCTGAGGGTGAAGCCGGCCACCTTCTGGGCGATCGCCATCACCTGTTCCTGATAGACGATCAGCCCATGAGTCGTGTCAAGAATCTCGGCAAGTGGCTCCGCCAGCTCCGGGTGAATGGGGGTGATTTCCTGCCGCCCGTTCTTCCGCAGCGCGTAGTTGGTGTGACTGTCCGCTCCCATCGGACCCGGCCGGTACAGGGCCAGCACCGCGGAGATGTCCTCGAAGTTGTCCGGACGCATAAGTCGCAGCAGGGAGCGCATTGGCCCGCCGTCGAGCTGAAACACTCCAAGGGTCTCGCCTCGCCCGAGCAGCGCGTACGTCGCCGCGTCATCCAGCGGCAGCTCTTCCAGGACCAGCTTGAATCCACGGTTGAGTGCGATATTGGCCACAGCATCGTCAAGCACGGTGAGATTGCGCAGGCCGAGAAAGTCCATCTTGATCAAGCCCAGCGCTTCGCATGTCGGATAGTCGAACTGGGTGATGATCGCGCCGTCCTGCTCCCGACGCATGATCGGAATGATGTCGATCAGTGGCTCGCTCGACATAATCACGCCGGCGGCATGCACGCCCCACTGCCGCTTCAGGCCTTCCAGATCCTTCGCAGTGTCCACCACCGTCTTGACATCAGGATCGACCTCGTACAGGGACCGAAACTCAGCGCCTTCGGCATAGCGTGGATTGTCGCGATCGAAGAGCTTGGCGAGCGGGAGGTCCTTGCCAAGCACCGACGGCGGCATCGCCTTGGTGATCTTCTCGCCGACACCGAATGGGTAGCCCAGCACGCGTGAGGCATCCTTGACGGCCTGCTTGGCCTTGATCGTCCCGTACGTCACTATCTGGCTCACTCGATCGTCGCCGTACTTTTCGGTGACGTAACGGATCACCTCGCCGCGGCGACGCTCGTCGAAGTCAATGTCGAAGTCGGGCATCGATACGCGGTCGGGATTGAGGAAGCGCTCGAAGATCAGGCCGTGGACCAGCGGATCAAGATCGGTGATGCGCATCGCGTAAGCGGCTATCGAACCGGGGCCAGAACCGCGGCCCGGCCCCACCCGAATGCCGTGCTCTTTTGCCCAGTTGATGAAGTCAGCAACTACCAGGAAATAGCCGGCGAAGCCCATTGAGGTGATGACATTGGTCTCGAAATCGGCCTGCCTGCGGACCGCATCCGGAATTCCGTCGGGATAGCGCCGGTGCAGGCCGGCCTCGACCTCATGCCTGAACCAAGATTCCTCGGTCTCCCCCTCCGGGCAGGGATAACGCGGCATGTAGGTCCCGTTGCCTTCGGTGAAGGACACCTCACACCGCTCGGCGATCGCCAGCGTGTTGTCGCACGCCTCGGGAAGCTCAGCGAACAACGCACGCATCTCGGCTGGCGACTTGAGGTAGTGCTGGTCGCCTTCGAACTTGAACCGGTTTCCATCGGCCATGGTTGAGCCGGTCTGCACGCAGAGCAAAACCTCGTGCGCTGGGGCGTCGGATTGATGGGTGTAGTGCAGGTCGTTAGTCGCCACTAATGGCAGCTTCAGGTCCTTCGCGATCTTGAGTAGGTCGGCACGCACCCGATTCTCGATGCTCAGCCCATGATCCATGAGCTCGACGAAGTAGTTGCCGGCGCCAAACAAGTCGCGGAACTCGGCGGCGCTAGCGATCGCATCGTGGTAGCGGCCCAGCCTGAGGTAGGTCTGTACCTCTCCGCCGGGGCAACCGGTCGTAGCGATCAGTCCGTCGGCGTAACGGGCGAGCAGGTCGCGATCCACCCGCGGCTTGTAGAAGTAGCCCTCCAGGGATGCCAGCGAACTGAGCCGGAAGAGGTTGTGCATTCCCGGGGTGTTTTCGGCCCAGATGGTCAGATGGGTAAAAGCCCCGCCCCCGGAGACATCATCGCCGCCGCCATCACCCCAGAGCACCCGGCGGCGTTCGGAGCGGTGAGTCTTCGGGGTGAGATACGCCTCAGTCCCGATGATCGGCTTGACTGAGGATGCCCTGCCGGCCTTGTAGAACTCGTACGCGCCGAACGTATTGCCGTGGTCTGTGATCGCGATGGCTGGCATGCCCATCTGCTCGCATCCGGAGAACAAGTCGGCTATTCGCGCAGCTCCGTCGAGCATCGAATACTCCGAGTGCACATGCAGGTGGACGAATGAACCGTCCCCAGGCTGGGTGCTTCCCGGCATTCCCGCACCAACCTCCAAAATCGAAACGATGCTGCACGCGCGCCTGTGCCGGACGCGAGCGGGGAAGCTCAGCAAGCGCCTACATTAGTCGCCCAATGTTCCCCTACCAGTCTGCGACGCGCGTCTGACAGTTCGGCGGCAGCCGGTTCAGGCTTCGTGTCGAGACTGGCCGATGACTTTGCAAAGCCCTGGGGCCAGACTAGGAATGTGGCGGCTCCGGCTGGGATCCCACGGGAGCTCAGGACGCAAGCGCCACTCCCGCCAATGCCGCCAGGTCACTGGTTGCTCGGGCATCTCAGGGAGCGGCGAAGAGATCCGCTGAGGCTGTTCACCACGAGCCAGCAGCTGCTCGGCGATGTGGTGCGGTATCGGATGGGCTACATCTATGTCGAACAATTCAGCCACCCTGACCAGGTCCGACAGGTCCTCGTCGATGGCAAGGACATCTACGTCAAGGGCACGATCTGGGACAAGCTCAGGCCGCTCATCGGAAACGGAGTCGTGACGGCCGGCGGTCAGGAGTGGAAACGGCAGCGGCGCTTGGCTCAGCCGGTCTTCCAACACAGCCGGCTGGAACCCATCTGCCTGATCATGACCGAGACGATTGCCGAGGTCCTTGAGAGCTGGCATGCGCCCAACACGATTGCGTTGTTCTCCCAACTCAGAAAGCTGACTCTAAGCGTCGTGATCCGGGCACTGTTCGGAACGGAACTCGCTCCACAACTCCCCGCCGTCTCGGATTCCTTTGTCGCTGCGTTGGAGGTGACCAACCGCAGAATCATCTCCCCCATCCCGTACCTCCCGTGGCTCTACCGGGCGCCGACGCGCGACAACCTCGCTTTTCGCCGCGCTGCGCGCGACCTCAGCAAGGTTGTGGAGGAGATCATTCGGCGTCGTCAGAGTACTGGGGACCCGGCATCGCCCGACCTGCTTGCCCTCATCATGGCCGCTCAGCTTGCCGAAGAGAACCAGATCACTCCGCGCCTCTTGCGCGACGAGATCATGACACTCCTGCTGGCTGGCTTTGAGACATCCGCAACAACGATGACGTGGGCGCTCTGCCTTCTCGAGCGCCACCCGGAGGCCTGGCGCTGCATGGTGACAGAGGTGGATCTTGCTCTTGGTGGGCGAACTCCCCAGTTCGCCGATCTCGTTGCGCTGCCATATACACGGGCTGTGATTGAGGAGACTCTCCGCCTGCGTCCAGCCGTGTGGGCAATTCCACGGATGGCCACACGAACGGATGAGGTTCAAGGTTTTCGAGTCCCCCGCGGTGACATCGTCGTTCTGGTTCCCTACGTGACGCATCGGCATCCCGATTTCTGGGAAGACCCTCACAAGTTCGATCCGACGCGGTTCTTGGCACCAGGCCGAGGCGAGATCCACCGCTGGGCCTACTTCCCCTTCGGCGCAGGACAACGTAAGTGCCTCGGAATGGATTTCGCCATTATGGAGGCTCAGCTAACTCTCGCGATGATCGCACAGCGCTACCAGCTCCACAGCCCCGATCAGCTGGATGTGCGACCAGATCCCTATGTGACCCTTCGTCCGACGGGCGAGGTCCCTATGCTCGTCTTCCCACGATGATCTTGCTTCTGAGTCCCTTGACCGGCGGTCATTAGCCGCAGAGCGCCAGCACCTTCTCTACGGTCCGGATATTGCGAACTGTGGAGCTCACACCGATGATGGCGCTGAACTTCTCGGCCAGCTTGCTCTTCCCAATGCCCTGGGAGTAGTTGACGTAGACCTCCTGGCCAGCGAACTTGAAGGGTTCAGAGTCTGTGGCCACCGCGGCTACCTTGTCTTTTGCGTCAGCAGGCGGCGGCTTCATCAGGAAGGCAACCGTGACTTGGCTTGGATTGCCGTCCGGATAAGGGTTCTCGGCCAAGATCTTCTTCAGTTGAGCCTGGGTCCGCACTGCGACATCGATCTGGCGCCCGAAGGTCTTCTTGATCGCGTTCGAGATCTCCCGTTCTAGGGGCGCTGCCTTCTTGGGCGAACTGATGATCAAATTGCCGCTGTTGATATAGGTCGCGACATCGGTGTATCCGAGATCCTCGGCCATGGCCCGCAGCGCCGGCATGGAGATCTTGTTGTTTGGTCCGAGATTCACTCCACGAAGGAAGGCTACGTAGGTGGCCACGTCGCCATCATTCCAGCCGCTCTCGCTGCGTCTCGAGACCTTTCTGGCCTCGGAGGCATCGACGAATCGTCGCTCAGGTGGTCAGGCTGCCATCTGCGTGAGCAGTTCTAGGTGCGATCGCTCGCACAAGGGCACGCATGGCAGACTCGGAGCTGTCCGTTGTTGTCGGCCCGAGCGCAGCCAAGCTCGCGACCAATGCGGGGATCTCCTCGAATGTCAGGTGTACTGGATCGGGCGCTGTGTTCCTAGGCAGCCTGCTGCCTCCATGCGGACCAGGCACTGACTCGATCGGCACGCCTGATTCGCGGAGCCTGGCAAGGTCTCGTTCTACAGTGCGCAGGCCCACCCCGAGCCGTCGCGCCAGCACGGGACTAGGCAGCGGCTCCCGGGCTGCACCCAGAATCTCGACCAGCCGCTGTTGTCTTTCCACCCGCCGAAGCGTGAGGTGGTTGTCGCGCGATTCGGCAGCCAGGCGTCTGACCGGCATGGTGTCTGAGGCCACAACGCGAAACTACCCGCGGATCTCCGCCTCGGGCCTGACGGCATTGGAACGTAGCGTCGGCAGCATGCAAACGGTTACCACTGCCACCGAGTCGATCGCCGACTTCTTTGCTCGCTATACCGGTTACCTCACCGACGGGAACATTGAGGGCCTCGCAGCCGTCTACAACTACCCATCTCTAGCAGTGACAGCCATGGGGTGCCTCGCCATCACCGACCCTCAGCAGTCCCGCGACTTCTTCACCCAAGGTCAGGACTTCTACCGCAGTCGCGGAGTCCAAGGCGTACGTGCCCGCAACATCGTGACCGATGTCGAGGTACCCGGCATCTGGGTAGGCCGTCTCGTGCTGGAGAACCTCGCCGGCAGTGGAGCGCCGGTAGGCGAGGAACGCAACGCTTACCAGGTGGTCACGGCGACGGACGGCACGCGCCGGATCGCCGTGTCCACTCCACTCGACGCGTACTCCTGACAACTCGGTTGGCATCAGACGCCGAGCAGCCGCCCAGGACGCTGCCGCATGAAGACGACCCAGGTGACCAGGCAGCACACGGCGTAGAACGCAATGAAAGCGATGTAGGCACCGTCGCCGTTCTTCAAAGTGAGGAACGACTGTCGGAAGGCCAGGTTGACCATGACGCCACCGAGCGCGCCGATCGCGCCAGCTAATCCGATCAATGCCCCGGCCCGTCGCGTCGCACGACGATCAGCCTCTGCAAGATCAAGTCCAGCCCCGACTTCGAGCTGCGCCTTGGCGTGGAAGATCGCGGGGATCATCTTGTACGTCGACCCGTTGCCAATCCCGCTAAGGATGAACAGCATCACAAAGCCGAGGATGAACAACGGCAGCGAGTTGATCTGGGAGGCTGTCAACACGATCAGCGCGCCGATCGCCATCGCAATGAAGTTGAAGAACGTCACCACCGAGCCCTTGAAACGGTCGGCCAAGGCGCCACCGAATGGACGGATCAGAGAGCCCAGCAAGGGGCCGAGGAAGGTCAGCGCCGCTGCCCTCACCGGCTGTGGGAACTGCTCGGGGAACTGGACCAGCAGCACCTGACCGAACGCGAACCCGAATCCAATGAACGACCCGAAGGTCCCGATATAGAGCAACGACATGATCCAGGTCTCTGAATGCCGGCACACCTCACGAATCGCACCCCTGGTATTGCTGTTTGCGCTCAGGTTGTCCATCTTCACCATCGCGCCGATCGCCGCCAAGATGATCAATGGGAGGTAGCTGGCGACCACCGCTCTGGGATGCTGAGTGCCGAGCGTTGCCAAGACCAGCAGGCCGACCAGCTGAACGGCCGGCACGCGGAGGTTTCCGCCACCGGCGTTCACTCCCAGAGCCCAGCCCTTGAATCGCGACGGGTAGAAGGCGTTGATATTGGTCATCGAGGACGCGAAGTTGCCGCCGCCAACACCGGCGAAGAGCGACACGATCAACAGCGTGCTGAATGAGACACCGGGCTTGAGCACGATCGCGATCATGATCGACGGCACCAGGAGCAGCAGGGCAGACACGATCGTCCAGTTCCGGCCGCCGAACTTCCCAACGGCGAAGGTGTAGGGCAGCCGTAGCAACCCACCCACCAGCGTTGGGGCCGCTGTCAGCAAGAACTTCTCGGCCGGATCGAAGCCGTAGTTCGGGCCGAGGAAGAGCACCAGTACCGACCAGATGCTCCATACGGAAAACCCGATGTGCTCGCTGAAGACCGAGTAGATCAGGTTGCGGCGAGCGACGGTCCTACCGATGGTGTTCCAGAATTCGCCGTCTTCGGGCCGCCAGTCGTCGATCCATCGGCTGCCTAGCCGACGCCTGGCGGCTGTGGTCGTGGAGGTAGTGATGTTGACATCGCTCATGATCATTCCCTGCCTGGTCTCGGAGGTACGGGCTCAGGACACGAAGACGACGATCTCGCCGTCCTCGAGGTACACCGGGTAGATCCGCAGCGGTGCGGCGCCGGTGGTCGAACATCCGGTGTCTAACTCAAAGGCGTTCAGATGGAGCGGGCACAGTACGACTTTGTTGTCGATCTGCCCGTCGGCAATTGGCCCGCCCTTGTGAGGGCAAACTGCCGACAGAGCACGAAGGGTGCCGTCCCGCTTGCGGAACACGGCGACCTGATGACCTCCGACTGCAAAGGCTCGACCTTCGCCATACGGGATCGCCTCGACCGGGCCGCAGGAGTATGCGACGCCAGCGGCAAGGCCTGTTCCACTCACCAAGCACCGCCGAGCAACTGCTCCGCCCGATCCGGCGGCATCGTGGGGAGCACTTCCAGAGGAAGTGAAGTTCGGAATTGGCCGGGCGTCACGGGATCGGCGCCTTGCTGACTCCATGGGTCGACGTAGCTGTCAACGTGATCTTGTACGGCGGCGTCGAGCCGTTCGGCGATCCCCTCGCTGTCCTCGACTACCACGGCCTTGATGCGATCCAGTCCTACGCGAGGCACAAACGCGTACGTGCGCTCCAGCCATTTCGCGTTTTCGCGGTAGTACTGGATGAACCTGGCGGTCAGCTTCTTGGCCGTCTCCGCGTCATCGACGGTGACCAGCAGGTCGCCCTTTCGGACATGAGCGCCGGCCGCACCGCCGACGTAAACCTCCCAGCGGCCGCCATCAATCGCAACAATCCCAACGTCCTTGACGTAAGACTCGGCGCAGTTCCGGGGGCAGCCGGAGACTGAAAGCTTCATCTTCGCCGGCGATTCCATACCCTGCATACGAGTCTCAAGCTCGACGCCGAGCTTGGTGGAGTCAGCAAGCCCAAAGCGGCAGAACTCCTGGCCGACACAGGTCTTGACGGTTCGAAATGACTTGCCGTACGCGAAGCCCGACGGCATCCCAAGGTCAGCCCAAACCTTAGGTAGGTCCTCTTTCTTGATCCCTAGTAGGTCGATCCGTTGCCCGCCGGTGAGCTTGACCATCGGCACCGCATACTTCTCCGCGACATCGGCAATGCGACGCAGCTGCTCGGGAGTCGTGACACCGCCACGCATCTGCGGGACGACGGAGAAGGTGCCGTCTTTCTGGATATTGGCGTGCACCCGATCATTGATGAACCGGCCTTCGCGATCATCTGGCGCCTCGGCACCCCAGATGAGCTTCAGCAGGGAAGCCAACCCCATCTTGGACTTAGCATCCTCTTCACCGTTTGGTGCCAACGCGGCAAAGACCTCCGCCACGGAGCGCAGATCCTGGACGCGGATGGTCTGCACCAATGCGGGCTTGTCCATGGGAATGCCCGGCACATAGTAGTGCGCTGATGGGTCCTCCTCGACACCGCCACCTGCCGCGTACTCGACCAGCTGTGCGACCAGTCCCTTACAGGAGCCACAACCTTTCCCAGCTCGGGTCGCGTCCATGACACCAGAGACCGTCTTGCAGCCGCCCTTGACGGTGTCCACGATGGTGGATTTGCAGACACCGTTGCAGTTGCAGATTTGTGCGTCCTCGGCGAGCTCCGCGACTCCCACTTCGGCAGGTGGACCGCCCAGATCGAACAGCAGCTCTACCCGCTCTTCGGGCAGCGGCAGGCCGCGATCGAAGGCCTGCTGCAGGAATGCCAGCTTCTTGCTGTCACCCAGCAGAGTCGCGCCGATGATCTTGCCATCGCGGATCACGACGGATTTGAAGATGCCCCGCCTCGGCTCTGAGAAGATGATGTGTTCATCCGTCTCCCGCTCGGGTTCGGTCAGCCCCATTGCTGCCACCTCGACGCCGGCGACCTTGAGCTTGGTGGCCGTCCTGGAGCCCAGATATGCGGCCTGCGGGTTGCTGCCGGTGATCACGTCGGCGAGCACGACGGCCTGCTCCCACAGCGGTGCGACCAAACCGTAGACCTCACCGCGATGCTGCACGCACTCCCCCACTGCGAATACGTGGTCGTCATCGACGGTACGCATCTGATCGTCGACCACAATTGCCCGTTCGACGGTGAAGCCGCTTGTTGTCGCGACATCGGTGTTCGGCCTGATTCCCGCGGCGACCACCACAAGATCGCAGTGGATCTCGGTCTCGTCCCGCAGTCGCACGGCCTTGACCTTGTCGGGACCCCAAATGCTGACTACCCGGTTGTTGGTGAAGATTCCCACTCCGAGCTGGGCCATGCTGCGGCGTAACACCTCTCCGCCTTCGCGCCCCAGCTGAGCATTCATCAGCCAGCGTCCGGAATGAACGACGTCGACCTCGATGCCATGGTTCTGCAGGCCCCTCGCGGCTTCCAGCCCGAGCAGGCCGCCGCCGATCACGACGGCTCGACGGTGATCATCGCGGGTGGCGTAGTCGATCATGCCGCGAGTGTCATCAATGGTCCGGAAGGCGAATAGACCAGGAAGCAGTGATCCGCGTGGAGTGTAAAGGCCATCCATTGGTGGCATGAACGACCGACTGCCGGTGGCGACGATCAACTCGTCGTAAGGAGTGATCTGCCCGTCATCGGAGAACACCACTTTCGCAAAGCGATCAATGCGTTGCACGCGGACGCCGGTGTGCAGGGTGATGCTGTTTTCGATGTACCACTCGAGCGAGTTCAGGAAGATGTCCTCGTGAGACTCCTCTCCAGAGAGGACGTGGCTGAGCATGATCCGGTTGTAGTTTCCGTAGGGCTCGTCGCCGAACATCGTGATCGAGAACTGTGTCGCTCCGCCGCGAGCGAGTATCTCCTCTACGACCCGGGCACCGGCCATGCCATTGCCGATCACAATCAGACGCCGCCGACTGTTCTCGCCGGCCAGGCCCTCATCTGGGCGTTGGATAAGCGTTGTCATCAATGCTCCACCAATCCAAGATCGACAACAACATGGCCGGTCAGGCCAAGGGGTGCGACCATCTGCAACTCCACGACCGAGCCGCCGTCAATGTCTTCCACGACTCGCAGCGGGACGTGTACATCACTTTTGGCTCCGACCGGGAAGTACCGCATCGGCACTCCGTCGCGCATCAGGACAACGGTGATCAGCTCATCGGTGGTGTTGCCGCCCCGGAAGTAGAGTGCCTGGCTGATTACGCCGTCGGGAATCAGGTAGCTGAGGTCGGCACTGATCGGTACCGGCTTGTCGAGCCCGGCGCCCTCGAAGGGATAGATCCCTTGCAGGAAACGATTCTGGGTGATCATGTGAGCTGCCTTCCTGTTCTTTGCGCCACGCTCGCCCGTGATCGCGGCAGGGGGTGAACTGAGCAGGTAAACATCGTCGGGTGAGCCGAGCCGCCGCACAGCGACGGCACAGACCTTGAAGGCCGGCATCCGCGAGTAGGGATCGAGTGCTGGGTTGGTGAGGGCGTTGGCGGCTGAGGCGCCGCCCCAATGGAAGGGGACGAATACCACGTCTTGTCTTATGTCGGCGTTGATCACTGCCCGGAAGGCTGCGCTGCCACGACGCGTGCTGAGTTGAACAATGTCCGCATTACCGATCTCCAAGTGGCGGGCGAGGTCGGGGTGCATCTGCGCCTCCGGCTGCACCTGTGCCTGCGACGGGCTGGAGACCCGACGGGTCTGGGTACCGCTCTGGTACTGGGCCATAAGACGACCCGTCGTCAAGACATACGGGTAGTCGTGATCAGGACGCTCCTCCGGCTCGTGATACTCGGTTCTGATGAAGTTGGCGCGGCCGTCGGGGGTTGGGAAACGATCAGTGAACAACCTCGGCGTACCTGGATGATCTTCGGTTGGGCACGGCCAGAAGACGCCCTGCTGCGCATCGATTCGCTCGTAGCTGATGCCGGCATAGTCGGCAATGCCACCAGCAGTAGCCAGCCGCAGTTCGGCGAAGACCTCGCGCGGATCGGCGGAGAAATGACTGCCACGACCGAGCCGATCGGCCAGTTCCTTGATCAGCCACAAGTCGTCAAAGACACCCGCTGGAGGAGGCAGGGCTCGGCGACGACGGATCACCCGTCCCTCAAGGTTGGTCATCGTGCCTTCCTCTTCAGCCCACTGGGCAGTAGGAAGCACGACGTCGGCGAGCTCAGCGGTTTCGGACAAAAAGATGTCGGAGACCACCAGCAAATCCAAAGCACGCAGCCGATCGATCACTCGGTTCGCATCCGGTGCTGAGACGGCGATGTTGGATGCCAACACCAGCAGCGCGTGGACGCCACCCGGCGTGCCGATTCGGTCCAACATTTCGAACGCCGACAAGCCTGGTTTCGGCAGTTCCTCAGGATCGACGCCCCACACGCCTGCGACGTAGGCTCGGTCGGCCGGGTCGGTCAGCCTGCGATAGCCGGGGAGCTGATCAGCCTTCTGACCATGCTCCCGTCCACCTTGGCCATTGCCCTGGCCCGTGATCGTTCCGTATCCCGAACCCGGCCTACCGGGCAGGCCAAGCGCCAGCGCCAGATTCATGAATGCCTGCGTGGTTTCGGTACCGGAGCTGTGCTGTTCAGCGCCTCTGGCAGTCAAGATCATCGCCGTGCGCGCCGTAGTGAGGGCTTCGACTGTCTCAAACAATTCCGCGACCGGAACCCCGGTGATTCGCTCCACGCGGTCTGGCCAGTAGGCGGCAACACTGGCCTGCACCGTAGGGAAACCCTTGGTACGAGCGGCAATGTAGTCCCGGTCCACCCGATCCTGCTTGATCGCCAAATGGAGCAGACCGGTCGCCAGCGCGAGGTCGGTGCCTGGCCATGGCGCGAGGTGTCGGGTGGAGCCCTGCGCGGTTGCGGTTCTTCGCGGGTCGACGACGATATGGGTGGCGCCGGCCGCCCGGCCTGCATCGAAGAACTGCATGGCCGGGGGCATGGTCGCGGCGGGGTTGGATCCAACAAGCAGTATGGTCTCGGCTTCTGCGATGTCGGCCAGTGGAAAGGGCAGTCCCCGATCAACTCCGAACGCTCGGTTGGCGGCCGCGGCGGCCGATGACATACAGAAGCGTCCGTTGTAGTCGATCATTGATGTCCGCAGCGCGACACGTGCGAACTTGCCGAAGGCGTACGCCTTCTCGTTGGTGAGGCCACCACCACCGAAGCATCCGATCGCATCACGGCCGTAGGTGGCCTGCAGCTCGATGATCTTGGAGACAATGAGGCTGAGCGCCTCATCCCATGACGCAGCACGAAATTCGCTGGTCCGATCGCCAGGCCTAGTGCGCATCAGGGGCGTCAAGAGCCGCTGCGGATGATCAAGAAGCGTCGCGGCCGTCCAGCCCTTGGAACACAGTCCTCCTCGGTTGGTGGGGAAGTCGTGGTGTGGTTGCAAAGTCGCCGGGCGGTTCCCGGCGAGTTGTTGAGCAGAAGGGGACGACCCCCCTTGAACCCCCCGCTCCGCTGCGCGGGTCAAGGAAATACCGCACTGCAGCGAGCAGTACGGGCAATGCGTGAGGGTGGTGGTAGTGCTCACCTTCTCTATGGTGGGCAGAGGGTGTTACGGGAGGCTTCGGAACGCGTTACGGCAAGTTCACCGATCGCTCACATCCAAAGGATCGGCGTGTGAGGCTGCGTGATTTCGGCAGGAGTGCCGCCGCCGTTTCGATCTGGTTACGACCGGCTCACGGCGGCTCCTTGGACGAGTAACTCAGTGATGACTCAGAGTTACCTGCGAGAAACCGTTAGGTAATAGGCAATTCATAGGGTCGTACTCAGGCTTGGTCAGAACCACACACTTCGGCGGGTCGGTGAGCTCCATGCAGATTGATCTTGATCCCGAAGGCCGCAAGGTGGTGATCTTCGGGGATATGGCCGGTGCTCGGCAGGCGCTGCGCCGTTTCCTCAGCAGCGGTGCCGCGGTGACTCTGGCAACGCCCGGACCGCTCCCCGCAGCGACGGACCAGATCGGCACCGTAGGTTATGCGTCTCAACCACAGTCAACTGACACCGCGGGCTTGCTGCGCCTCGTCGGACCCGCATGGCTCATCGTAGATGTGGGCATGCCTGACGCATTGCGTGATCGGATCAGTGACTTGGCCGCGTTCTTGCAGGTGTTGATGATCAACGAGCGACCGGCTCCGAGCAGCGGCCAGGTCACCCTGGTTGGCGGCGGACCGGGACGCACCGGACTGCTGACGCTGGACGGATCTGAGGCGCTGCGGCAGGCAGACGTGATTCTCTACGATCGGCTTGCCCCTACTGAGCACCTGGAGGAGTTCGCTCCTGGTGCAGAGCTGATCGATGTCGGAAAAGCCCCCTATCACCATCCGATCCCGCAGCGCTCGATCGAGCAGCTCATGATCACCCGCGCGCAGCACGGTGAGTCCGTGGTTCGTCTCAAAGGGGGCGATCCCTTCGTTCTCGGGCGCGGCGGTGAGGAAATGCAGGCCTGCCTCGCCGCCGGCGTGCCAGTGCGTGTGGTGCCTGGGGTCTCCAGCGCGGTTGCGGTACCAGCCGGCGCCGGCATTCCGGTGACGCATCGCGGAATGAGCAAGTCGTTCACCGTAATCTCCGGTCATAGCCCGCCGGACCTTCGCGAGCTCGAGGGACTGGTGCGGCTCGGCGGCACGATTGTGATTTTGATGGGAATCAGCAACCTGACCCAAATCGTCACCGGTCTGTGTCGCGCCGGACTTGATCCGGCGACGCCGGCTGCAGCCATCGAACGGGGCTTCTCGGATGCGCAGCGTACCGCCATGGCTGCCGTCGGACAGCTGCCCGCTGAGGCTCGTCGGCTGGACATCTGCTCACCAGCTGTGGTGGTGATTGGCGACGTGGTAACAGTGTCGCCGGAATTCGTACGGTCCGCCGACGTAATCGATGCCTTTCATCACCGGTCGGTGCCATCGCAGGCACGCGCCTCTTGACCAGCTTCTCGATCATGGATGTGTCACAAGCAGAGCCTGCAGATATCCTCCGAGGGTTTCGGATCGGCGTTACCTCAGACCGCCGATCGGCCGACCTGATCGCCGCGCTGGAACGACGCGGAGCCCAGGTGCTGCACGCCCCGGCGCTGACGATTGTGCCCAACCACCAGGACGACTCGTTGATCATCGAGACCCGCAGGCTCATCACCGCCCGGCCTGACGTCGTGTTGGTGACAACGGGATATGGGATGCGCCGGTGGCTGGAGGTTGCCGACGCTGCCGGCCTCGGTGCCGAACTCACCGCTACTTTGGAGGCGGCGCGGATCTTCGCTCGGGGAGCCAAGGCACATGGCGCCGTCCGCGCCGCCGGCTTGCTGGACGCCCAGACCAGCGACTTGGATACCACGGCATCGCTCGTGGATGCGGTAATCGCGGCTGGGTTGTCTAATTGCCGAGTTGCTGTCCAGCTCCACGGCTACACCGATGAAATCGCGCTGAGTCGGCTGGCCGAGATCAGCGACTGCGTTATGACGGTGACTCCGTACCGCTGGGCGCGACCGAATCCTCCCGAGCGACTAGCCAGATTGATCAGAGCAGCCTGCCAACGACAACTCGAGGCCCTGACATTCACCAGCGCGCCGGCTGCTGCAGCCACGCTTGAGGCCGCCGAGGCGTTGGGGGTGCAGCGGGAGTTCGTCCAGGCCCACGCGGACTACGTGGCGAGCGCCGCTGTCGGGCCGGTGACGGCGGAGCCTTTACGCGAGGCCGGGATTGACCCAGCAGTCCCCGACCGTTACCGCCTCGGGGCGCTGGTTCGCCTGGTTACCGAGGGGCTGACACAACGCCACATCCAGCGGTTCTCCAGAGACGGAGTGATCATCGAGCTGCGTGGCGGTCAGGTCTCTGTTAACGACTGCAGGGTCTCCCTTGGGCCGAATTCGCTGGCGCTCCTCGTCACCTTGGCATCCAGCAGCAGCTCCGTACTCTCGCGCCACGAGCTGATCGCGTGCCTTCCCGACAATCGTGATGATCATGCGCTGCATATGGCGATGAGCCGGCTGCGCCGCGCGCTGGACGTGCCCGGACTGATCACGACGATCATGAAGCGGGGCTACCGGTTCAATGCCGAGCGGATCGACTGAGCTGGCTATCCTGCGTGGCGCCAGGGTTGACGAGCCGCATCCGGCAGTCTGCAGGTCCCATTCACTACGGGTGGCGATCACTGGCACGCATCGTTTTGACATCTGTGCTGCGCAACAGCCCGTCCTCACGCGCTCCGGGCGGTCTTTTTGACGGCTGTGCTGCGAAACGATCCTATGGTCGCAGTCAGACCATCATCTGGCGAGCGGTGGGTGGAATCGGTCGCGGCAGCTTCGTGGTGCCTGACAGATACTCATCGACACCAGCGGCGCAAGCGCGGCCCTCGGCGATCGCCCAGACGATCAGCGACTGACCGCGACCGGCATCGCCGCACACGAAAACGCCGTCCATGTCAGTGGCGTAGTTCTTGTCCCGCGCGACATTGCCGCGCTCGTCAACCGAAACCCCAAGCTGAGAGATGATCGTGTCCTTCTCCGGCCCGACGAAGCCCATCGCCAACAAGACAAGCTCGGCCGGAATCTCTTTCTCGGTTCCCTCGACGGGAACGATCTTGCCCCCCTCGAACCTCACCTCCGACATGCGCAGCGAGGCCACATTGCCGTGGTAATCACCGATGAACTCCGAGGTCGACACCGAGTACACCCGCTCACCCGCCTCCTCGTGCGCCGAGGAAACCCGATAGATCATTGGGTACGTCGGCCAAGGCTGGTGCGCCGGTCGCTCGTCTGGCGGCGTCGGCATGATCTCCAATTGCACGATCGACTTGGGCTGCTGCCGGATCGCAGTACCCAGGCAGTCGGCGCCGGTATCCCCGCCGCCGATGATCACGGTGTGCTTGTCCTTGGCAGTGATCTGGTTCTCCACACGCCGGCCCAATGCGACCCTGTTGGCCTGAGGGAGGTACTCCATCGCCTGATGGATGCCATTGAGGTGGCGTCCGGGAACCGGCAGGTCCCGACCGATCGTGGAGCCGACAGCCAGCACGATCGCGTCATAGCGCTCTCTGAGCTCCGGGCCGGTGATCCTGACCCCAACCTCAACCCCGCAATGGAAGTTGGTGCCCTCATCCACCATCTGCCGAATGCGGCGATCCAGAACCGACTTCTCCATCTTGAACTCGGGAATGCCATAGCGCAGCAGCCCGCCCGGCGCGTCAGACCGTTCGAAGACCGCAACCGTGTGCCCGGCGCGGGTCAGCTGCTGAGCGGCTGCCAGCCCGGCCGGGCCAGACCCGACAACCGCCACCCGCTTGCCGGTGTGCCATTCCGGCGGCTGCGGCGCCACCCGGCGGTCATCCCAGCCCTTATCGATGATCGCGACCTCGACGTTCTTGATCGTCACAGGATCGCGGTTGATGCCCACGACGCAGGAAGTCTCGCACGGCGCCGGGCACAACCGACCAGTGAACTCCGGGAAGTTGTTGGTTGCGTGCAACCGCTCCAACGCTTCGTCCCAGTCACTGCGCCACACCAGGTCGTTCCACTCCGGAATGAGATTGCCCAGCGGACATCCGGTGTGGCAGAACGGGATGCCACAGTCCATGCAGCGGCCGGCCTGCTCAGAGATGATCGGCAGCACGGCCCGTCCCGGCGTTCCCGGATAGACCTCTTTCCAGTCGTGGATCCGCTCCGCAACGGGCCGCCGTGCCGCAACGCGTCTCGGCGTCGTCATGAATCCCTTCGGATCAGCCATGCTCACCCTCCTTCAGCTGGAAAGGAGCGTCCGTGCTCCACCGCTCGGACCGATCGGCGAAACCTAAGATGCTTGAATCCTGCTGCTGACCAACCGCACGGAACCGCGCGACCCTACCGTCGCGTTTCGCCGATAGGTCCGAGCGGTGGAGCACGGGCGCGACGAGCTCACCCATGAGCAGCTTCCATCATCTTGCTGGTGATCACGGCCTCATCGAGGCCTTCGGACTCACCCTGCTGGCGAGCGGCAATGACACGCGCGAAGTCACGCGGCAGCACCTTCGTGAAGCGCCGGGAGGCCGCGCGCCAGTCGGCAAGCAGCGACTCGGCGACGTCGGATCCGGTCTCTTCGCGATGCCGGACGATCAGCGACCTCAGCAAGTCAAGATCAGCATCTGACGGCACGAGCGCGTCTACCATCTCGGTGTTCAGTAGCGTGGGGTCGAGGTCAAGGAAGTAGCCAATGCCACCCGACATGCCGGCGGCGACATTCCGGCCCGTCTTGCCAAGCACCACAGCGATGCCGCCTGTCATGTACTCACAGCCGTGATCGCCAAGTCCTTCCACAACAGCGGTCGCACCCGAGTTGCGGACGCAGAACCGCTCCCCAACCTGGCCACGGATGAACAATTCACCCGACGTCGCGCCGTAGGCGATCACATTGCCGGCAATGATGTTGTCAGCCGCAACGAACTGAGCCGTACGAGCCGGCCGCACCACGATGCGGCCACCAGACAGCCCCTTGGCCAGATAGTCGTTGCTGTCGCCCTCCAGCCGTAACGTGATGCCGGCGGGCAGGAAGGCGCCGAAGCTCTGGCCGGCAGAGCCTTCGAGTGTGATGTCGATGGTGCCGTCAGGGAGACCCTCACCTCGAGTGGCCTTGGTCACTTCATGACCCAAGATCGTTCCGACCGTACGATCGACGTTCCGTATCGGGATCGACGCCCGAATAGCATCGCCTGTCTCCAGCGCCGGCCGACAGATCCTGATCAACTCCTGGTCCAGCGCCTCAGCTATCCCGTGATCTTGAACGGTGACGTTGTGCAGCACTGCGCCCTCGGGGAGCTCCGGTTTGTGCAAGATCGGCCGGAGATTCAGACCGTGCGCCTTCCAGTGCGCTTCAGCCTTCGTCGTGTCCAGTACTTCGACATGGCCGATCGCCTCATCGAGGGACCGGAAACCCAACGTTGCAAGGTGCTCGCGAACCTCCTCGGCAACAAACTCGAAGAAGTTGATCACGAACTCCGGCTTACCGGAAAACTTCGCACGCAACTCGGTGTTCTGCGTCGCCACGCCCACCGGGCAGGTATCCAGATGGCAGACCCGCATCATGATGCAGCCACTGACCACCAACGGCGCGGTCGCGAAACCGAACTCCTCTGCCCCTAGCAGTGCGCCGATGATCACGTCGCGACCCGTCTTCAGCTGACCGTCGACCTGCACCACGATCCGGTCTCGAAGCCCATTCAGCAGCAAGGTCTGCTGTGTCTCGGCGAGACCGAGCTCCCATGGGCCGCCGGCATGCTTCAACGAGGTCAGCGGTGCTGCACCTGTGCCGCCGTCGTGGCCGGAGATCAACACCACGTCGGCCTTGGCCTTCGAGACGCCGGCAGCGACGGTACCGACACCAACCTCGGCAACCAGCTTGACGTGTACCCGGGCGGACGGATTGGAGCACTTCAGGTCATGGATCAGCTGCTTCAGATCTTCAATCGAGTAGATGTCGTGGTGCGGCGGCGGTGAGATCAATCCGACCCCGGGCGTGGAATGCCGAGTCCTTG
>JAICEV010000017.1 GCA_025923975.1 Propionibacteriaceae bacterium | reverse complement strand
CCTTTTTGATGCTCGTCGCGGCCGGCCTGCTCATCGCGGGGCTGTTCCTTGGTTCGCAGTACCTGCAGCACCTTCGCGGCCTCAGCGCGCTGGAGACCGGCTTGTTCTTCCTGCCCCGGCTGTGGCCCTCCTGATCGGCGCCGTGGCGGCCGGCCGCCTGGTCGGCCGCATCGGCACCCGTCCCTTCGCCGTCGTCGGCTTGGCCCTGGTCGCCATAGGCAACGCCCTGCTCATCGGCGTGTCGGCAGGCGGCAATGTCTACGCCGAAGCCCTTCCCGGCGTCACCGTGTTCGCGCTGGGCGGCGGCCCGCTGTTCGTCTGCGCGACCACCTCTGCCCTCGGCCGCATCGGCCTGCACGAGGTTGGGCTGGTCTCGGGTATCGTCAACACCTTTAATCAACTCGGTGCCGCCATCTGTGTTGCGGTGGCCTCCACCGTCGCCGCGCCGAGCTGACCGCGGCCCGCCGAGGCGGGGGGTCCTCGCCGGGGTCGATCGACGTCGACAAGGCGGCCCGGATGCTCACCGTGGTGATGAGCGACTGATCTCCCTACAGCTCGCAAACGAGCCAGGCGTCCCTTACAGCGCGGGCCGCTTCAGCAGCCTTACCGCCGCAGCCGCCGACATGTACCTCAGGAACCCCCGAGCGCGTCTTCGCGGGTCCTGCCGCTGGCTGGCGGCGCGACCGGCCCGGCGGTGGGCGCGCGCTTCGAAGTGGTAAACCACGTCCCCGGGCACCGGCCGAAGAACCCCGTGGTGACGGCGTACGAGCCGCACCGCTGCTACGCCGTCAGCCGGACCGAGCTTTCGCCGGACCGCTGGTCTGGTCATATGAGGTCGAGCCGGACGGCGAGGGCACGCTTCTGACCGAGTCCCACAGGTCACGCGACCCGTCGGCCGGATCGGCTGGCTCGTCATCGAGCGGCTCTTCGGCGCGCACGACCGGAGCTCCGACCTCCGCCGCGACATCGCGAACCCTGGCCGCGCTCAAGGCGAGGGCAGAGGCCCAGCACCGGGGCCGGGCCGGTAGATGACCATGGCGTCATGGTCATCTTCGCGGGCTGACGTCGAGGAGATGCTCTTGCGGGCGGCGCGTTCGGGCGGCAGGTCCGGATCTAGCGGGTCGAGCGGCGACCAGCGAAGTTGGCGACGAGGCGCGCGATGAGCGTCACGAGGAAGATCTGGCCGCAGATCGCCTCGAGGGTCGCGACCGCCCTGCCGATGTCGGTGGCCACGGTGACGTCGCCGTATCCCAAGGTCGTGAGGGTGGTGAACGAGAAGTACTGCCGCAGCGGGACGCTGGGCTCGGCGACCTGCTCGAACAGTTGCTGGTCCCCGAGGTCGGCCATGGCGCCGTACATGGAGCCGAACATCATGCCGAGGAGGAGGTACGCGGAGAGGGCGCCGTAGATCGTCTCAAGCGTTACCTCCTGATGGATCAGCACGCGACGGAGTACGGCGATGAGGGTCAGCAGAAAAACGACCACGAACCACAGCTCGCCCAGCCCGCGGGCCGTGCTGTCGGCCACGGATTGGGTGATGACTACGACCGCGAGGAAGGCCGCGAGGAGCATCGCCGCCGCCCAGAGCCGCACCCGCGGACCCGCCGCGGACGCATGGAGCGCCAGCCAGAGGGCGACCAGCGCGAACGATCCCTCGAGGATCCGCGGCGCCGAGCTGCCGCCAAGCGCCAACACCAGGTAGCTCAGCACGAGCAGCCCGAGCACCAGCCCGAAGCGATCAACCCCCGGCACGAGCTGCGTGAGCGCGCGGCGCACCGCTAGCCTCATCACTCGAACGCGACCGGGAGGGGCGCCTCGGGCACGGCGCGCAGCTCGTCGAGCCGGACATCGAAGAGGTCGCCGACCGGCAGCGCGTCTCCGCCCGTCGTGCCGATCGCGGTGTACGGGACCCCGGTGGCTTCGCAGAGCTCGCGCACCCGCAGCTCGGTGCCGGCCCGCATGGCCACCACCGCCCGCGCGGCCGACTCGCCGAATAGCGCCCTCGAACGGGTCGAGGTCGAAGGGCAGCACGACCCGTGCGTCAGTGCCGTACCGCAGCACGCCGTCCACCGGCGCCTGCCCGAGCCCGCCGTCGGATACGTCCTGGGCCCCATCGAGCGGCCGTTCGGCGCAGGCGCCGACGAGGACGTCGGCCAGTTGCCGCTCAGTCTCGAGGTCGCCAATTTCGGGAACTCGCCGAATTGGCCGCGCTCGACAGTCCGCCCATCGGCCGTTTCGAAGCCTCTGACAATCATGGGGTGATTGTGACGTGCTTTGGGTCGGACGACGGTGAATAAAGTTGAAAGCTTGGGGCGGACGCGGCGGCGGTGCCTTCCACGGCCATAGCTCTCCTCCAAGGCTTCTTCATTGCGGCATCGCAGCAGACGGCATGCGCCCGGCGGCATCGTGTTGCTGTTGTCGAGGACCACCTTGCCACGATCCAGGACCTCGATGCCGTCAAGGCGTACGACCTTGCGAGCACAGTGGATCCCGGATCGACCATCGGCATCGACGCAGCTTGGCAACTTCTGTTCGCTGACTCGTGACTGATCCACGAGCCCCTTGCCAGTCCGGAGGCTTTGGCCCGGGCTCATCAGGCTCGTCGAATCGAAGGAGGTTCCGCGAGATCAAGTTCCGCGACGAAGATGCGTTCGACATCAAGGCCGGGTGGGGCAAAAGCTGAAGCTCGTATGCGTCGCCCCATCCAGTCGCCGTTCTATGGTCTCGTCTCTGTTGGTGGTGTCCCGACAGCCCACGGGCCAACGGGCGTTAGAAAGCGGAAGGCGCTGCGGTGAGCACTGGCCACCAGGTGAACTCATCGCTGTACGCCTTTCGCTCCCGGTTGGGCACGGGTCTCACTTTTCAGTAGTCCGCTACGGCCACTGATTCCAGGTTCGCGGTCGGGGGTCCTCGTCGTGGGGGCTGGCAGCAAACGACCGATGCTTCTTGGAGTGGCTCTACTCCGACTCCGCCGCGCAGCCTGCTGCTGGACCTTCGATGCGCCCCACTTGCGGATTCGCCACCGCCTACCGGGACGGATTCCCTGCGGGAATGTGTCTCACCCACGGAAGGTGCTGCGAGACCTTCTCCTTGTTGCTTTCGCAGTCGACGCAGACCGCTGCGCCTCGGTTCTCGGGTCGTTGCTCGCGCATGAAGCCCGATAGTGGAGCCGGCGGGGGCTGCCCCCGCGTCCCCTCCCGTCCGACATGCGGGCTTCTGGAAGGTCGACCACGGTTGCGGCCCCGGGTGAGAGGAGAGAACCTCTCACAGAGGTAGTCGTTGCGGCTCCGGGAAATACGACAGAACCTCTCAAATTTCCTACGTGCGTGTACCGGAAAAACCTCATGGCCCGGTGGGTATGCCTAGGCGTGCGTTGAGCCGCCTGAGCTGACAGTGCTCGCAGTTTGGCTGTGTCCCGCGACCCATTGGATGATGTGGCCGACTGCGGCATGGCCAGTTACGGACCGCTAACCGGGCACTCAGAAGATGACCCCAGCGAGCAGAACGAGAACCTTCGGCGAAGCGACAACCAGCGGAGTCCCAACAGTCGGTAATGCACTCAGCTAAACGCATGTGCGGCTGCCGGCGACGGCCTCGTCGTGTGGCGCGTCGCGCAGGTGCTGAGCGATGTTGCAGCGATGCCCGGGCGGGTCCTGGTGCTGTCCGTGCCGGTCGCCCCAGAACATGTCCGACAGAGGTTGACGAATCGCTGCGCCTGCCCTCACCGCCTACGCGAACACGGCCGCGGCATTAGCGACGTCGAGGGCCAACACCACCGGCGTGCCGCCACTCGAAGATGGGGCGAGCACCCCGGGGAACTCATCGGCCGAGGTGCAGCAGGCCCTCGGCAATCCGCCACTGCACCGACATCAACCGTCCATCAGGAACCGGGATCCGTCCCACGCCGGACAACTCGGGGTGGCCAGCCAGCCGCCGTCGTCCACGGCGAGGGCATGGATGAACAGCGGCACTGAAGACGTTCCTGGGCCCGCCACCCCAGACCTGTCCTGATTCTGCGGGCCTACCATGAGCCATGACCTCCGACCGTGCAGCCATGAATGGTGGCTACGATGAGGAGTTCTGGCGCGAATTCCTGTCCCGCGGGCAATCGAGGGAGCGACGGGTTCGCGATGTCTTTAAGCGCATTCCGCATGATCCGCGCTGCAAGCTGTGCGCAGCACCCTTCGCTGGGGCGGGGGCGCCGGTCATGCGACTCATCGGCAAGCGTCCGGCCGAGCAGAACCCCAACATCTGTCGAAAGTGCTTCACGTTTCTCTCGAGCCACCACGGCGGGGCCGAGATCGACGTAACCATGCTCTTCGCCGACATCCGCGGCTCGACGACTCTGGCCGAGGACATGTCGACCGCAGACTTCCGCCGGCTTCTCGATCGCTTCTATACGACGGCCTCCGGGGTGGTCTTTGCCCATGACGGCATGGTCGACAAGTTCGTCGGCGACGAGCTGGTGGCGAATTTCTTCCCGCTGCTAACGGGTGACCGCCACGCCATCAAAGGCGTCGACGCGGCGCGGGACCTGCTGCGGGCGACGGGACATGAGGAACCGGCCGGCCCGTGGGTCCCGCTCGGAGCCGGGCTACACACCGCGCGGACCTGGTTCGGCGCGGTTGGTCGGGGTGGCCGCGTCGAGCTGACCGCTGTCGGCGACGCGGTCAATACCACTGCCAGGCTGGCCTCGTTGGCTGCCGCCGGTGAGATCCTGGTTACCATCGAGGCCGCGACGGCCGCGGCCCTAGACCTCGGATCCCTTGATCGACAGCAGCTCGAGCTCAAAGGCAAGCGTCACGCGATCGAAGTGGTGAGGCTCCGGATCGGCCCAGCAGACTCGATCGCTGCCGCTTGATCTGGTGACCTAAGGCTACGGGCTCTCGCTCCAGACAGGATGTTTCCGGTGCGGTGTCTGGGCTAGTACGCCGGAGTGGAACACTGCCGCAGCGATCACCAATGCCCCACGCTCCTGGCAGGCTGGCAATAGCCCGTCCAGGTGGGCAGTAGCCGGGTACGCAGTCCGGCGAGAGAGACCGCCACGGTGAGCGTGGTAATGGTCCACACGATCGGGATCCGACCCTGCAGGTGGTTCAGCGCCAGCACTGCCGATTGATCACCTGCATCGCCACGCCGAGGAGCGCGGTCTCGGCCGCCCGGGAGATGAAACCCAGCGCTACGAACGCCGCTCCGCTCACGTGACGGCGGTGGCGAGAGTGTCCCGGCCCGCCTGCCGGATCAGGGATGTGAAGGCGGCGATAATACGATCATGGCCAGCAGCGCCAAGCCGACCGCGACCTCGCTGGCCAGCAACGCCGACCGGTGCGCGAGGTTGAACGCTGAGATCCCCGCCGGCGTAGCGTCATCGGGTCCGAGTCCCTGCAGCAGCCGATGCAGGACGTAGAAACCGTCAAAGACCAGCGCCCCCAGCGCAGCCGTACGCAGCGCCCGCGCCGAATTCTCGACGACATCGATAGTCATGCCGATCATCATCAAGCAGATCGGAGATACACCCAGTGACCCAACCCAGACACGCCCTGCATCCGGGTCGTCATCTGCGTCACGTCGTGAAAGACCCGGCTTCATGACCAAACTCATCGACAAACTCACACACCGACCGAGACACCCGATGCCAACCTGTGCCGCAGGAGGAACGGTTGCTGGGACTGATCGCCTGCACGAGCAGATGTCAGATACGGATGGACCCATCGTCTGCCATGGGACCCCCAAGTCGACCTGCCGTCATGAGATGCGGCAGTCCTGTTGGAGCGGCTGACTACACCTTCCCGCCTCAGCAGGCCCGAGGAGCGGGATGAGGAAGCCGTTGAATGCACGGTCCACCAGGTTCGTGAAAATCCAGACCAGCACGAGAGCGACTCTTGGCGCGAACCCGGTCAAGTCAGAGTGGAGGCTCCACCACCAAGCCATCCCGGGAGGGGAATGCCGTGGAATGTGGCCTGATCGTTATTCCGACAGCAGGCCAGCGTGATCCGACGTCAGTGGAATAGTGAAGCTGTTACTCTCCCGCGGGCGGGGACGGCTGAACCGAACACTCTCCAGATCATCGGCGGTTTTGTCGCGACGGAATCGTTATTCTTCGCCTCGTCCGGACCGGATTAACAACAGTTCTTCTCATTACCGATTTTTCACTTAGATTTTCACTAAGCCGCGATTAGAGTGTGCGATTCCTAAATCATTTCACCGTCTGCGTCGATCGGACGGTCAAACTCAGGGGATTCTTAACAATGCGCGTTTCGCGGCCTTCTAGTCGCCTGTCTTTTGACGACCTAATCGAGTTGCGCTTCTTGCCCTCACGGCGTCGGCGTCGAGATCCGGAGTACTTTGAGCAGCTCAAGTCCATGATCACGCCGCGCGAGGTGAACTACCGAGTGAGCCGGGAGGACCGTAGGGCGGCGCTTCTTGCTCTCACGAGATCCGGACTTTGAGCAGCTCAAGTCCATGATCATGCGCGCGAGGTGAACTACCGAGTGAGCCGGGAGGACCGTAGGGCGGCGCTTCTTGCTCTCACGAGGTCAGCAACCCACGTTGGAAAATCGGGTCGGAATGCCGGAGACCCCCTATCGTGATATGCGTCTTTCGCTGGACAAGGTGCCGCTGGTGATGACTCGGTTTTGGTGCAAGATAGCCACCATCCGCAGCGCAAGATAATCGTAGTGAACTGGTCCGAAGCACCGCATGCTCCTGAAATTCGTGCCTTCGAACAGTGTGGGCACGCCGATTATCGGGCGATTCTCCGATCGAAGAGCTTGCAGCGCGCGCACCCGGCCACCAACGACGCGCGGACACCCTCGTCGATGAGCCAGCGGACGTGCTGCTTGTGGTCGCGTACGAACCTATGACCGTTCGCAACGTCAGTAGTCAAGTACTCGATCATGATCCGGCTCGAAGCTGGTCGATCCATACGAGCTGAGCTTCGATCTTGGGACCGACGAAACGGTTCGCGCTGTCAATGCAGCTCATGGCCTCAGGCGGATTAGCGTCGTCAAACATTCCCTGATCACTTTTGACCGCCAGGGTCGGCGCGATTCCTTAGGGGATGGGGGATTGTTGGGAGGTGGATGGTGCAGACGTGGCTCGGCTTGTTCGTCGAGTGTGTTCTGACGGCGGCCCCTGCTGTCTGTTTCGCCAGCTGCAGCAACCCTGGCCCCAAGCCGAATCCTTTGCCAACTCAGGTCGCTTCACCTGTTGTGCCAAGCACAACCGCCACCCGTAGCCCTCCGCAGAAGAGCTGAATCTTCGCAAAGCCGAGCGAGCTGTAGTCCGCTTCTGGCGTGTCATCGATCGCCTTTCAGCCGACCCGGACTCAGATCTGACCGAGCTCACGACGGTTTCGCGGGGCTCGGTGGCGGCCCAGTGGGCAAACAACATCAACCAGGATCGCCACAACCGCGTCCGATCCAGTGGAAACGTCGTCATCCGCGACGCCATGGCCAAACGGGTCAAAGAAGCGAGACATGTTTCGGTCACGGCCTGTATCGACGTGAGCGGAGGCACATCATGTGGGGTGAGGGAGCGACAAGTTATCCACAGATTTCGGGCTACTAGGTGTTGCGAGCTGCGGCCGTTGCCTCACAGTGTGGGCGTGATCGAGCGTAACGACGATGTTCCCAACGTATACCAACTGACCTCCGCCGAGCTTGTCCAACTCCAGCGCATCATCGAGGCCGGCCTGCTGGCGAGAGATGCGAGACTGTCGGGCGCGGGCTTCGCCGATGCGACCGAGCAGGAACTGAGACTGCTCGAAGATCAGGGAGCGTTGGCCCGACAGCGGTTCATCGAAGCCAATCTGGGTCTCGTCGGGATGGTCAGTCGGCAGTTTGCGGCGCGCTGCCAGCTTCCCAATGCGGAGCTGTTCCAGGAAGGATGCCTTGGTCTGATCACCGCCGTCGAGCGCTTCGACCATGCGCGGGGGAACCGGTTCTCCACATACGCCCTGTGCTGGATTCGCGCCTTCATCGGCGCGGCGACCGCCAAGCATCTGGGAGCAATGAATCTGCCGACCAGCCGAGCAGAACAGCTGCGGGCTGCCCGTGGGCTGGAGGCCGAGCTCACTCAGACCTTGGGGCGGGCTCCGACGCTTGGAGAGATGGCCGACGCCCTTGGTCGTAGCGAGGATTGGACAGCCAGCCTGCTCTCACATCAGCGGCCACGGTCGCTGGAGCTCGTGGATGGCACCACTCTGGAGCGTTTGTACGCCCGGGATGAGCTGGAGGACGTCCTCGCCCAGCCGTTGCCAGTGCGGGAACTGCTCCTCCGGCTGGATGATCTTGATCGTCGCGTCTTGGAGCTTCGACTCGGCTTTGCTGACGGCGAACCCAGGTCGTTCGCTCATGTATCACGAGTGCTTCACATCTCAATAACCCGGGTCCGCCGCATTGAGGCACGAGCGCTCGAGACGCTGCGCGGATTCTGCCCACAGCAGGCATCAGCGCAGCTATGACCCTGCTGGAATCTTGGTCGAGCACAATGACCGTGTGGGAAACGACACGGCACGCGGTTCGGCCTGGTGGTCGCGCAGCCGCGGGTTGCCCAGAACCGTCTATGACTCGTGGAGCTCCTCGCTCGCGGCACAACCGGGCCGACCCAGCCGAATCCTCGCCTGGGCAAGAACCTCGACCGGTTACTGCATCGCCAGCCCGACCGCGTTGTCGTACGGAGACGAGGCAGGTTGGACACACGTCGGCTGGCACGAGATCGAGCGTGGGAGTTGGAATGCCGAGCTACGCAGGCTGAGCTGGGTGCTTCATGCAGCGCCCGGCAAGCCATCACCGCGCGGCTCGCTCGAGCTGGTCCAGCCCGGTCAGCTGCCGGATCTGTTCCGGGAGCGCATCCTCGCATCCATCGCGGTCGAAAAGTTCGTCCCCCTGGTCGGAGAGCGCGGCGTTACCATCACCGCCCGCCGTGATCTTGGTGGCAGTGGCACGGTCGTCTGGCACAGCAGCCTGACCCGAGGGCTGAGCTGGCAGACCGACGGTGTGCCGGCCGCTGTTGATCAAGCGATGGAGCAGGTGAAAGCGGAATACGACGTAGGCTGACCGGGCTGCTAAGGTACGTAGCCGCGTGGTTGTCAGTCCCCTGTAGCTCAATTGGCAGAGCATTCGGCTGTTAACCGAAGGGTTGTTGGTTCGAGTCCAACCGGGGGAGCTTGACTAGGGTTTGCCATTTCAAGATCAAGCCATCCGCTGTTTACCCCTCATCTTTCAGAGCCTCCTCAAAAAGAGGCCGAACCTCAGCCCGGCCGGCGGGCTCCGGCATAGGGCATGTAGGACATCTTGATGTACTCCACCGACTTGCCGGGCCGAGGTGCGTGGATGACTTGGCCATTGCCGGCGTAGAGGGCCACGTGGTGGATGTCGCTGTAGAAGAACACCAGATCCCCCAACTGCAGATCCGACTTTGCCACCGACCGGCCGCGGCTGAACTGCTGTCGCGACGAATGCGGCAGGCTAACGCCAACGGACCCCCAGGCCATCATTGTCAGGCCCGAGCAGTCCCACGAGCTCGGCCCCGCGCCACTCCGCGCATAGGGCTCACCGAGCTGAGCCTTTGCGTAGGCCAGAGCCTTGGCTCCCTTGCTGCGACCGGTGGCTGAGCCGCCTGTTGAGTCCCGCGGGGCCTTGGTCGCAGCCCGGCCGTCCGCGTTGGCCTTTGCTGTCGCCTTGGTCGCAGCCCGGCCGTCCGCATTGGCCTTTGCTGTCGCCTTCGTCGCAGCCCGGCCGTCCGCATTGGCCTTTGCTGTCGCCTTCTTCTCGGCCTCGGCGAGCTGCCTTTGCTGATCCGCGGTGAGCTTGGCCAGCACCTTCTTGGCCTGGTCGAGCTTCTTGTCCGAGGCTGCTGTGAGGGACTTGAGCTGCTTCTCCTTCTCGCCAATGGCTGCTAGATCGGTCTCCGCGGAATGCACTAGTGCAGCAAGGTTCGCCTGGGCCTGTTGGTAGTCCTGCAGCGCCGAGTTCTGATTTTCGCTGACCTTCTGCACAGTGGAGATCTGGCTCAGAAATCCCTCGGTATCGGGGGTCACGAAGAGGTGGGCAGCCGTATCGAGGCTTCGGTTCTGAAATTGGGCAAGTGCGATCTGGCCGACCTGCAGCTTCAGCTGCGCGACCTTTTCGGTCTGGGCTTGGACGTCAGCCTGCTTCAACCTCAATCCCACCCGGCCCTCCTTGATCTGCTCCTTGACCTCCGTGTACTGCTGGTCGATGCCAGCAGCATCAGTCTGCAGCTGCTTGATCAAGTCTCTCGCCTCTGCCACCGTCAGCGGCGGTTTAGCCGCGGCCGGCAGACTGGCTGGAAAAACGAATAATGCGCTCAAAACCACCGCGACGAGTCCAAGCCCAGCCATGCGTAGGCTCCGATGGACTGATGGGACGCGGCTAACCTCGAATCCGCGTGAGGTCACGCGCGCAGTGAAATTCACAGTTCCCCGACTCCTGCGTTCCCCGAGCCCTGCGCGCAGCTCTCAGTGGTGCTGCCTCGGACCTCCCCAGATCCGAGCAGAGCTTGAGAACTGTCATGGACATGCCTACCGAGCGGTGCATGACGGTGACATCACCTGCAATCACCGCACAGTTAGTGCCACATTAGGTCACGATTTGATAACTGGCAATCATGATCACTGGTATTTGGTCAACAAGCCGTCACGCGCCGCAGAGCGAACAATGAACCGAAGGGGTGTTTGGTTCGAGTTCAACCGGGGAGCGAACAGGTGAGCTCAACCGGCCGCTTCGCGTGCCGCCGGGGTCCCGTTCAACCTCTCCAGATCGTCAAGGAACATGCTCGCCCACTTGTCGATGTCGTTTTCAAGGACCTGGCGGCGCATGGCCCTCATCCGCTGGGCCTTGTTGCGGGAGGAATCGTTCATGGCTTCCACCATGCGATCTTTGAGGCCGTCGATGTCGTGAGGATTGACGAGATACGCCTGACGCAGCTCGCGTGCCGCGCCGGTGAACTCGCTGAGCACTAGCGCCCCATCGTCTCGCTGACGGCATGCGACGTACTCCTTGGCCACCAGGTTCATGCCGTCCCGCAGTGGCGTCACGACCATCACATCGGCGGCGCGGTAGAACGCCGCTATTTCTACCCGCGGATATGACACGTGCAGATAGATGATGGGTGGGCGGCCGATACGCTGGACCTCGCCATTGATCCGGCCGACCAGCCGGTCAATGTCGTCCCTGAGTTGTCGGTACTGCTCAACGCGCTGACGCGAAGGGATGGCCAGCTGAAGAAAAACGACGTGGTCCGGATCGATTCGTCCCTCTGCCAGTAGCTCGCCGAAGGCCTGAATTCGCTCCGGTATTCCCTTGGTGTAGTCAAGGCGGTCCACGCCGAGAAACAGCACGCGCGGGTCGCCGAGATCGTTACGGATCTCAGCGGCACGTTCCGCCGCCTGGTCGCCGGCGGCCAGCTCGTGGAGACCTTTTGCATCTATCGAAATCGGATATGCCCGGGCAAGCACGTCACGGCCATCACGCGTCCTAATTCGATCGCGCAGCGTCTCCAGCCCGAGCCGGTCGCGGACCAGACGGACAAAGTTCCGGGCGCCGCCTGGGAGTTGAAAACCGACGATATCCGCGCCGAGGAGGCCTTCCAGGATCTGCTGTCGCCAAGGGAGTTGGACGTAGAGCTCAGTGGGAGGAAAGGGGATATGTAGGAAGAAACCGATCCTCACGTCTGGTCGCTGGCGGCGCAGCATCTGCGGTACCAGCTGCAGGTGATAGTCCTGAATCCACACCACCGCACCTTCGGCGGCAACCTCGGCCACACGGTCGGCGAACCGTTGATTGACGATGACGTAGGTGTCCCACCACTCGCGGCGGAACTGCGGCGGAGCGATGGCATCGTGATAGAGGGGCCACAACGTGGCATTGGAGAAGCCCTCGTAGTACTCCTCAACCTCAGAGGATGAAAGCGGGACTGGCACCAGTGCCAGCCCCGCGTGTTCAAACGGCTCCAGTTCTTGGCTGGCTGCTGCCCCCTGCCAGCCGACCCAGGCGCCGTGACGGCGGTGCATGATCGGCTCAAATGCGGTTACTAGACCGCCGGGCGATGGTCGCCACTCAGCACCGCCGTCCGGATTTTCGACCCGATCGACTGGAAGCCGGTTAGCCACCACGACGAAGGAGGCCGGCTCAAGCTTCCATTCCCTAGGTTTCGAACTCATGAACGTCGTGACCTCCTACGGCGTTTCCTCGACCTTAGCTGCACTGTCCGCCGCAGCGCCAACGCGGCCCATGGCGGGATAAGACACCACATGGGCGCAACTGGGGTGGCCCTTGCATCGCCATGAAGTGTGGCTAAGGCGGCACCGCGTCTGAGAGGCTCGCCTCATGAGCCTTCCCGAACCGCGCGCGACCACCGGTGATCAGGCTCTGCAGGCCATCATCACTTCACCGTCCGACACACTCTTCGCGACGGATTTCGATGGGACCTTGGCACTAATAGTCGATGACCCGGCGCAGGCGAATGCGGATCAAGGAGCTGTGCCGGCATTGGGCCGGCTTGCCGAACATCTTGGTGCGGTCGTCGTGATCACTGGACGTCCGGTGCGCACGGCGGTTCGACTCGGCGGCTCCGCGAGTCCGCAGGCTTGCATTCGATGATCACACTGGGCCAGTACGGTGTGGAGCGTTGGAATGCGGCCGGCGACGAGTATCGAATTCCGCCGGATCCCCGCAGATCAGCACAGTTGCCGAAGAGGTATACGGGGCTGCTGGACTCTCTTGGCATGCCCGAGGCCAGAATCGAGCACAAGGGCGGGGGGCGCGGCGTTGCGTGCCATCGTCGATGAAGCCGGTGCTCGTCAAGTGATCTTCCCCCGGGGACGATCTAGGCGATCTTCCGGCCTTCCGGGCGGTCCGGGAACTGGCGGCCTCCGGCATCTCAGGACTGCTCGTATGCTCGGCTTCGACCGAGGAGGATGCTCTGACCGAGCTATCTGATGTGATCGTTGACGGACCAAGTGGCCTGGCGGGGTGGTTGAACGAGCTCACTCAGCGGCTGGACGCTGATTCTTCATGACCGGCTCGGCGGCAACCCCGACAAGCACGAGCATTACCGAGGAGCCGCGTGAGCAGCGGCGAACTCTCGCCGTTCTGCTCTTGGCGCAGATACTGAGCGGCCTGGGACTCGCGGCAGGCATCACCGTCGGTGCGCTGCTCGCTGAGCAGATGTTGGGCTCCAGCCGCTTCTCTGGGCTACCGACCGTGTTCTTCACCATTGGCTCGGCTGCTGCCGCCGTGGGCGTCGGCCGCGTCAGCCAGCGGTTTGGCCGTCGCGCTGGACTGAGCGCCGGCTACCTGACAGGTGCGCTGGGCAGTCTGAGCATCGTGGTCGCTGCCAGCCAGGGCAACATCGTGCTGCTTTTCGTCTCGTTCCTCATTTACGGCGCCGGCGTCTCCACCAATCTCCAGGCACGCTATGCGGGCGCGGATCTCGCGGCACCATCCCGGCGCGGGCGGGCGGTCAGCATTGTGCTCGTCGCTACGGCCGTCGGAGCGATCATTGGCCCCAACTTGGTCCGGGCTACCGGCACTGTTGCCACCAACCTCGGAATGCCGGCTCTGGTGGGGCCGTTTCTGCTTGCTGCTGCCGCGTACGCTTCGGCTGGCATCGTGCTCTGGCTGCTGCTGCGACCGGACCCGCTGCTGCTCGCGCGCAGCCTTGCTGCCGCTGAGTCCGCCAGGGCAAGGGACACCCAGAAACCGTCGGTATCGAACGCGGCCGCAGCGTCTCGGCGAGGATTGAATTGGGCGGTCGCGGGTGGGGCCGGCATCATGATCCTCACCCAGCTGATCATGGTCGCGATCATGACAATGACCCCGATTCACATCGAGCACCATGGGCACAGCATCAGCGTTACCGGTGTCGTCATCGCGGCGCATGTTGCCGGCATGTTCCTGCCGTCGCCGTTCTCCGGTTGGCTGGTCGACCGCTTTGGCTACCTTCCCATTGCTGTCGCTGCGGGCATCATCCTGCTGGCTGCTGGCCTGATCGCCGCGTCGGCACCGGTCGATTCGGTAGCGATACTCGTCCTGGCCCTCGTGCTACTCGGACTCGGCTGGAACCTAGGTCTTGTCAGCGGCACAACCCTGGTCACCGACGCTGTGCCGTTGGCCACCCGCGCACGCACCCAAGGTGTTGTCGATCTTGGCATTGCACTTGCGGGCGCCGGCGGCGGGCTGAGCTCGGGACTGATCGTCACCGCTTCCAGCTATGCCACACTCGCCCTCGTCGGCGGGATCCTCGGCTTGCTGATCATTCCCATCGCGGCGGCAGTCCGAGCTGTTCCCACCAGGCAGGCGTGAAACCCGGGCGCAACTTGCGGTGCTGGATCGAAGCTGCGGGCTGTGGCCTGCCGAATCTCCCAGCAACACAATGGGTCAATGGCGGCACTGCTCCGCATCATCGCCCGCCATCCCGTGGTGTCGTTCATGGTGCTCGGTCTCGGGGCCGGCTTTCTGACCGTAGCGATTCCGCCGATCGTGCATACCAAGATCTTGCCGTCCGGCCTGCCCATGCATGGATTCTTGGGAGGGGTGCTCGGCGTCGGATTTGCTGCCTTCTTGGTCACTGCGGCGCTCGCTGGCAGGGACGGCGTTGTTGATCTTGCCCACCGCAGTTTGCGCTGGCGGGTCCCGGTGCGGTGGTATTGGGTCGCGCTGTTCACCGTTCCGGTCGCCGCGACACTGATTTCCTTCGCCATCTACGGCAGCCAGGCGCTTGCCTCGCCCGCCGAGGGCTGGCCGCGAGCGCTGGCCGAGGTGGTGGCTGTCTTGCTACTCCAGCTGGTGCTCTTTCAGCTTCCCGAAGAGATCGGATTCACCGGGTTCCTGCAGCACCATTGGCAGGACCGATATCACCCCATGAAACTCACCCTCTACGTCGCGCTGTTGTGGGCGCTGTGGCACGTGCCCGACCACTTCGGCGAGGAAGGCTGGGGAGTCCAGCAGCTGATCGCGGCTCCCGTCGTCTTCGCCATTGAGTTCGTCTCGCTGTTCTTCGCCGAGCCCTGTTCGTGTGGTTGTACAACCGCACGGGGAGCAGCGTGCTGCTGGTGGCGATCTTCCACGCCAGCTTCGATGCCGCAATCAATCAGCTTTCCTACGACGTCGTACCTGCCTCTAACATGGCGAGATTCCTGATCTTCAGCGCCGTGATTGTGCTTGCTGCTACCACCGTGATCATTACCACCAAGGGCCGACTCGGACGAGCCATTGAGCCTCGTCGAACCTGAGAGGGCCTTTCGCTGACCAGCCAAGATGTGCCGTCTGCTTGCGGGCTTAGCCTCTGGGGAAGGCTGTACCGGTCAATCGGAGGCCAGAATCAGATCGTGCCGTCGAATAAGGATCTGCCTGCCGGCAGCCAGGTCGAACGATTGGAGAAGCTCGTGAGGGCGGCTCGGCGGGCCGGCGTGGACGACTCACGGGTGCTCGACGCGATGCGCAGGGTGCCGCGCGCAGCCTTCGTGCCACCTGACCAGGTCAGTTTGGCGTACCACGATGAGCCGGTGCCGATCCCACATGGCCAGGTAACCACCCAACCCTCGCTGTCCGCCCGGATGGTCCAGGCGCTTCGACTTGCCGGAACCGAGCACGTCCTCGAGGTCGGTACGGGCTACGGCTACCAGACCGCGCTGCTCGCTCAGTTGGCATCATTTGTGACAAGCATCGAACGATGGTCCGACATCGCCGAGCTGGGTAGCCGAAACCTCGCTGCGCAAGACATCACGAACGTGCTTATCGTCGTCGGCGACGGTTCCGAAGGCGTGCCGGCGAAAGCGCCGTACGACGCCATTCTCGTATCGGCGGCCTTTCCCCAAGTCCCCGAGCCGCTGGTAAGCCAGCTCCGGATCGGCGGCCGTCTGGTGCAGCCGATCGGTCCTGGCGGTGCTGAACGGGTTACCGTGTTCGAGCGCAGCGCGGACGGTCTCATGTCGCATGAGGTGGTCTGTCACGCCCGGTTTGTACGCCTCTACGGCCGACATGGCTACCAATGACAACGGCGCTGCCTGGAACGTCGCGCCATCCCTCTACTGCCGCAGTCTCAGCGCCAGCCAAGCTCCGGCGCTAAATGGCGCAGCACGCTCTCCATGAGGTGCGCGTTGTAGTCGACGCCGAGCTGGTTCGGAACCGTAAGAAGCAGTGTGTCAGCAGCCTCGACTGCCTCATCCTCGGTAAGTTCCTTTACGAGCCGATCCGGCTCTCCGGCGTACGTCTTGCCGAATCGGGCCGGACCGCCATCCAGGTATCCGACATGGTCCTGGCCGTCGGCCGCGTCACCGAAGTATGCGCGGTCCATGTCGCTGATGACCGGAAAGATGCTGCGGCTCACCGAGACTCGCGGCTCGCGCTGATGACCAGCTGTCTTCCACGCGTCACGGAATCGCTGAATCTGCTCAGCCTGAAGCTGGTGGAACGGTACGCCGGTGTCCTCAGTGAGCAGGGTTGAGCTCATCAAGTTCAGGCCTTGCTCTGCTGCCCATTCCGCCGTGCGGCGGGACCCGGCGCCCCACCAGATCCGATCGCGAAGCCCAGGCGAGTGGGGCTCTATCCGCAGCAGGCCGGGTGGATTCGGGAACATCGGCCGCGGGTTGGGCTGCGCGAATCCCTCGCCTTTGATCACCTCGAGGAAGACCGCGGCGTGCTCACGGGCCATGGCCGCGTGGTCCGAGCCCTCGGAGGGCGCGTACCCGAAGTAGCGAAAACCGTCGATCACCTGCTCCGGTGATCCCCGGCTGATGCCCAGCTGAAGCCGGCCACCGGCGATCAGGTCAGCCGCGCCGGCGTCCTCGGCCATGTAGAGCGGGTTCTCATAGCGCATGTCGATCACGCCGGTCCCGATTTCTATCCGACTCGTTCTGGCGCCGATGGCAGCGAGCAGCGGGAAGGGAGAGGACAGCTGGCGCGCGAAGTGATGAACCCGGAAGAACGCGCCGTCGGCCCCGACCTCCTCGGCCGCGACCGCGAGCTCGATGGACTGCAGAAGCGCATCGGAGGCCGAGCGCGTCTGCGACTGCGGCGACAGCGTCCAGTGGCCGAACGAGAGGAACCCAATCTTCTTCATACTCAATGCAACAACATCCAGGGTCAGCCTTCCTGGCTAACCCCCGATCTGATTGCTTCCGCACCAGGATCGACGGGCGCCTGTTTGATCAGTTGGCGTGCCAAAGGTGCAAATGCAGGGGACGGTTCCTGGTAGGTTCGCATGCGTTTCTGTCCTCGACCAAAACCTCCCCACAACGCCGATGCACGTTCCCCTGTCAGCTGAGTTTGTGGGTCCTCTATGAGCCGCCTCGCAGCTTGGTACGTCGCCCGCCGTGGCCCTCGAACCATCATCGTTGGTTGGCTCGTTACCCGCGTGCTGATGCTGGTCGTGTTAGCGGCCTTTGAGCGCTTTGTCGTGGGCGATGTCTTCTACTATCACCGCAAGATCAACGCGCTTTTCAGTCTCGGCCTAGACCGCACGCTCTATGAATACCCGGTACCGGTGGTGTGGATCCTGTGGCTGCCCTACGGCGCATCCTTCGGCAACCGCATCGGCTATCTCATCGCGTTTGTGGTCCTCATGCTGGTCTTGGACGCGGTCTTCTGTTACGCACTGTGGCGGGCCGCAGGAAGGCGGCACGACAGCGCGGTGGATTTCTGGCTGATCTTCGTAACGTTGATCGGTCCGCTGGCATACCTGCGCTTCGACATGCTGCCGGCGGTACTCGCCGGCGGGGCGCTCCTCGCGGCCCGCCGCAAGCCGTGGGTCACGGGGGCGCTGACAGGTTTGGGCGCTGCCATCAAGCTCTGGCCGGCACTTCTTATCGGTGCATTCATGTCATACCGATCCGACCGGCGACCCGCTGGGCTTACTTTTGTGGTTGTCGGCTTCGGCCTGGCTTTGATCAGCCTGATATTCGGTGGCTGGTCACGACTGATCTCCCCTCTGACCTGGCAGTCCGATCGCGGACTGCAGATCGAGTCGATCTGGGCAACGCCGCTGATGCTGGCACGCGCCGCCGCACCTGACCGCTGGATCGTCGATCTCTCCCAGTACCAGGCGTACGAGATCTTTGGGCCCGGAGTAGCAGCCTGGGTGATGATCAGCAGTGTTGCGACGCTGATAGGTCTCGGATTGATCATTCTGCTCAACGTCCGTGCCTTCCGCCATGGTGGGTCGACCCCTACCGCGATTGGCTTCGTCGTCCTTGCCACGGTGGCGATCATGATGATCACTAATAAGACATTGAGTCCGCAGTATCTGCTCTGGCTAGGTGGCCCTATGGCGGCACTTTTGGCGTTCCGCCCTCAGGCCAGGGCCGACGAGCAGTCGGCGATCGGCCGGATCGCAGTGCAGATTCTGATCCTCGCTCTATTGACCCAGCTTGTCTTCCCCGTGTTCTATGACGGCTTCATCGGTCGCCAAGGCCACTCCATGATCATCATCTCGACGGTCGTCACAACCATCCGCAACCTCGCTCTGGTGATCTTTGCAGTGGAGGTCTGCGCGTTGGCCTGGCGGATGCTGGGCGCCGGGGTGGTAGAGCGAGCCTCAGCGACACGCCGCCGGGACTGATCTCGTTCAGCTCGGGGATTTGGCGGCCCCCGGCATACCCAGGGCATGGCACAGCGGTCGCCCAAGCGGTAGATGGTTTGTAGGGCGGGCGAGACTTAAACCCGCGACCGGAGGATTATGAGTCCGAGTCGCCTCATCCTGATCCGTTGTCACTGGTACGGATTCACGCACCGAAACCACCCGGGCTCGATCAGTCAGCAACGGGTGTCTTCGTCCGACCCGCGACCTGCCAGAGGGTCCACCTCGACCGGCATCACTTCAGGTGACGATCAGTCGTCCTCCCAGCATCCGGTCTGCACACCCCATCGGAACACATAAGCCCACAACGCCAGGTACGGGTCGCGTTGGTCTGGTGGGGCCACTTCCTGGGCCAGCTGCTCAAGTTTGGCGCAGTCCTTGGCCGCCCCCGCTGCATCGATCTCTTCTTTAAGGTGTGGGCGGTACTTCTCCCAGTCGATCTTTGCTTCTGCTATCGCATCTCCGTTGGACCAGGTGCCTGAGCTGGTGCTGTT
>JAICEV010000016.1 GCA_025923975.1 Propionibacteriaceae bacterium | reverse complement strand
TTGCGCTTGATCTCGTGCGCCGGCCCATAGCCGAAGAGCAGATCGCGGTCGGGTGGCTGGTCGCAGTACTGCCAACGCATGACGTCGGCGCCCATGCGCGCGAACGCCTCCTCGGCCGGGATGAGGTTGCCCCAGGAGCCGTGCATCTGGCGCCCGTGCTCGTCGAGCATTTTTTCGTAGCCGAGAACCGACCGGAAGGGCGCTCGGTCGACAAGACAGACCGACATGAACAGCTGCGAATAGAACCAGAGACGGATCTGCTCGCGCATTTCTGAGACCCAATGGGCAGGAAACCAGGTCTCCCAATAGTCGTGATCGGGGAGATCGGCGCTTGTGAGTCCCTTGGCGGCACCAGTCCCGTAACCGCCCTCGATCCACTCCGGGTTCTGCCAGCCAAGTGTGGAGAATGGCACGATCCCCGCGTCGAGCCAGACGTCGCCGATCTCGGGGATCCGCTGGACGCCTTCGTTGCCACACTCTGGGCAGCGAATTTCGACAGCGTCGATCCACGGGCGGTGCAGCTCCTCGAGCTGGTCGATTCCAGCCGTCGCGAGCTCTTCGAGTTCGGCGCGGGAGCCAACAACGGTGACGTGGCCGCACGCGCACGGGTAGATGGGGAGCGGGAGCCCGAAGTAGCGGCGGCGGGAGATGTTCCAGTCGCCCATGTTGCGGAGCCAGTCGTCCATCCGCTTGCCGAAGTACGCCGGGGTCCACTCGACGGTCGCGTTGGCCTCCAGGAGTCTTGGCCTCACTTCGTCGGCCCCGATGAACCAGTCATCGGCGATGCGGAAGATGAGTGGCGTATGGCAGCGCCAGCAGAACGGGTAGCGGTGGACGTACTCATCCGCCGCTACTAAGCGGCCGCGACCGGCGAGATCCGCCGAGATCTGCTCGGCTGACTCCGACGTCGAGAGTCCGTGCAGCCAGCCGAAGCGGTCATAGAAGCGCCCCGCTTCGTCCACCGGCATGACAACGGGGAGGTTGTGTACGCGCGAGAGCTCGAAATCCTCCGCACCGCAGCCAGGTGCGATGTGGACGATCCCGGTCCCTTCCTCCATCGAGACCTCATCCCAGGGGATAACGCGGTGCTCGACATCCTGTACCCCGGGCAGCTGATCAAACGGCCCCTCGTAGCGCCAGCCGACGAGCTCGGATCCGGGCCGGCGCTCGACATAGACCTCGTCTGGGTAGCGCTTGACCGCAACCCACTCCCCGTCCTCCTGGAGGCCGTACTCCTCGTCCGGATGAACTGCGGCGGCGACGTTCGCGGGCAGCGTCCAGGGCGTGGTCGTCCAGACGGTGAGCGATTGGCCGGGCCGGTCGAGGAGCGGAAAGCGGACGAAAAGCGAAGGATCGGTGCGCTCCTCATAGCTTCCGACCAGCTCGTGTGCCGAGATGGAGGTTCCGCAGCGTGGGCACCACTCGGTGGAGCGGTGGCCGCGATAGAGCCATCCCTGCTCGTGCACGAGCTTGAGGAAGCGCCAGATGTATTCGATATTCGTGTCAGAGAAGGTGTAGTAGTCGTTGCCCCAGTCCATCCACTGGCCGAGACGCTGCGACCCGCGGATCAGTTCCTGCGCCGACCAGGCGACCTTCTCCCGGCATTTACGCGCGAATTCGGCGAGCCCGTACTCCTCGATCTCGCGCTTTGAATTGAGGCCGAGTTCCCGCTCGACGCCCACTTCAATCCAGAGACCCTGGCAATCGAAGCCGTTCTGGTAGCGCTGGTCGAAGCCGCGAAGCGCCTTGTAGCGCTGAAAGACATCCTTCAGCGTGCGGCCCCACGCCGTGTGCACGCCGAGCGTCTTATTAGCAGTGACCGGGCCGTCCACGAAGCTCCAGACCGGGCCGCCACGGTTGCGCTCACGCAGCCGATTGAAGATGCCGCGCTCTTCCCACCACGGGAGGATTTCCTCCTCGAGCGCGGGATGGTCGGGAACAGCTGGAAGCGGCCTGAACATGGCGGAAAGTCAGTGTAGTGCGAGGTGCTTCAGGAATCGTTGCCACTGCCGTACGGCCTGGTGATGATCTCGAGGAAGTGACCGTTCGGATCCTCCCAGTACACGCCGCGCCCGCCGTCGTTGGTGTTGAACTCGCCCGGCCGCCGCTTAAACGGGTCCGCCCAGTAAGGCAATGCATGCTCCTGGATCCGCGCGAAGATGTCATCCCAATCCGACTCGTCCACCAGGAACGCATAATGCTGCGGGTTGACCGGGCCGTGGTCGTCGGCGAAATCCAAAGACACCTCGTTGTCAAGCTCGACGACTCGGAAAGGTCCGAATGTGGTAGCAGGCGGCAGACCCAAGATCTCCGTCAAGAACGCCGCCGACTCGCTCTTGTCTCGGACCCGGACGATCGTGTGGTTGAGCCGAATAGGCATCAGGACTCCTTTAGCCAGGCCGAATGTTGTGGTTGAGGTGGAAGCGGTTGTGGGGGTCGTAGTGCTGCTTGAGCTTGGCGAGCCTGGCTAACTTCTGCGGGCTGTACGCGCGGTGGACACCCGCCTCGCCCTCGTCGGCGAGGTCGTTCACATAGACGCCGCTGGCGTACGGCTCCATCGCGGCGGCCCAGCGCCGGGCTGCGGTCATCCGCGCCTCATCCTCTGCCGGGTCCGCCCACGCCGCGACGGCCACGAATTCGACCAGTGCATCGCGGTGGCTGAACGCGGTCTCATCCTCGCCGATCTCGGCGATCGCACCACGGTAGCTTTGAAAACCGCCGTACGGCAGCAGCTCAGGATCGCCGTCGCTGCCATGCTGCCCGCGCGCCAGGAACGCCTCGATCGCCTCATCGCCTAGCTCGCGGAGATAATGGCCCTTCCAGTAGCGCCGCAGCGGCTCGCGATGCTTAGCATCGTCGATGGTCTGCAGCTCGAGGTAGCTCAGTTCCTCCACCCGCTCTGCCAGCGGCCGGCCAAGCGTGCGTAGCGCCGGTAATAACTCCCGCCCCTGGTCCGGATCGCCCACCCAGATGTAGCCGACGCTGGCCAGCGGACCGTTGCGATGCTCAACCGGCAGCAATGGCCAGTCACCGGCAGTCCCGGTCCATGCGATCAGGGTCGCCTGCCGCGGTGCCTCTGCGATCAGTTCACGCCAGCCGCTCAGCACCCTTGGCGCGTCCTGGAGCGGGTAGAACAGGTCGGCGATCAGCGCCGCGGTCCCGATCGGGTATAGCTCGAACTCGAACTCGGTCACCACGCCGAAGTTTCCGCCGCCGCCACGTAAGCCCCAGAACAGGTCCGGGTTCACCGCGTCGCTTGCCTCCAGCAGCTCGCCGTCCGCGGTCACGACTTGGAAGCGGGTCACGTTGTCACTGGCCAGGCCGAACTGACGTGCCAGCCAGCCCATCCCACCGCCGAGCGTAAGCCCGCCGACCCCTGTATCGGAGACGTTGCCGGACGTGGTCGCGAGCCCGAACGGCTGCGACGCTCGGTCCAAGTCCCCCAGCACCGCGCCGCCCGCCACCCAGGCGCGGCGTTGATCGGGATCGACGCGGACAGACCGCAGCAGCGACAGGTCGACCATCAGCCCGCCCTCGGGCACCGACAGGCCGAGAACACTGTGGCCGCCGCAGCGTACGCCGATCTCCAGGTCATGGTCTGTGGCGAAACGCACGGCTGCTGCCACATCGGAGGGGCTTGCGCAGCGGGCGATTACCGCCGGCCGCCGGTCGACCATTGCATTCCAGACCCGCCGTGCCTGGTGGTAGCCATCCTCGTCGGGCAGCAGGACTTGTCCCTCGAATCCCCGGCGCAGCCGCGTCACGTGCTGGCTGGCGGTGCCTGCGGTCGGTCGCTGGACCATCCCATGCTCCTTCGCTTTCGGCGCGCGCATGTCCGCTCGACCGCAGGTTACCCGGTGAGAGAGTGGAGCCCACACAGGAAGGTGCCGCAATGACGTCCCAAGTCGACTACGACTTCTCTCTCAGCAACAAGGTGGCCGTCATAACCGGCGGCGCCTCCGGGATCGGCGCAGCGATTGCCGCTGCTTACGCGGCCAAGGGCGCCACCGTGGTCGTGCTCGACAAGGCGCTGGACGCCGCTCAGCAGATGGTCAGCCAGGGCAGTGCGGCCGCGGCAATCGGCTGCGACGTAACGAGCGAGCAGTCCGTCGCTAAGGCCGTTAGCGCTGTGAACAAGCAGTTCAGCCGTATCGACGTACTCGTTAACAGTGCCGGAATTGCGGTGACCGGCGCTGCCGAAGAACTGACGCTCGAGGACTGGGATCAGACGATGGCCATCAATCTGCGAGGCGCCTTCCTGGTCAGTCAGCACGTGGGGCGAGTCATGCTCGCTCAGGGCGCCGGAACCGTGATCACTTTGGCCTCCCAGGCCGCGACGATCGCACTGCCCGGCCACGTCGCTTACTGCGCATCCAAGTTCGGCGTCGTGGGCCTTACCAAAGTACTGGCCCTGGAATGGGCCGGCCGCGGGGTAACGGCCAACACCATCAGCCCCACCGTCGTGATGACTCCCCTCGCCAAGGAGCTTTGGGACAACCCGGAGGGTGAGGCACTAAAGGCTCAGATTCCGACTGGCCGGTTTGCAGAGCCCGAGGAGATTGCCGCCGTGGCTGTCTTTCTGGCCAGCGACGCTGCGAAGATGATCAATGGCGTCGACTTACTCGTCGACGGCGGCTACACAATCCGTTGAAGGATCACTGCCATGACCCAGACTGCTACTGCTACTTCCAGCACCATTCCCGAGCGGATGCGCGCCAGTGTGCTCAACGGGGTGAAGACACTCAACATCGAGCAGGTGCCGACGCCTCCGATGGCCAGCGATGAGGTGCTCGTCGAAGTCGCTGCCGTGGGGGTCTGCGGCTCAGACACTCACTACTACCGGCACGGTCGGATCGGCGAGTTCGTGGTCACCGGTCCGCTGATCCTCGGCCATGAGCTCTCGGGCCGGATCGTCGCTGTGGGCGCAGAGGTGCCGCAGAGTCGGATTGGTGAGCGGGTAGCGATTGAGCCGCAGAAGAACTGTCGCCGGTGCCGTGAGTGCCGCGCCGGCCGGTACAACTTGTGTCCGAACATGGAGTTTTATGCCACTCCGCCGATCGACGGGGCGTTCGCGCAGTACTGCGTGATCCGAACCGAGTTCGCCCACCGGGTGCCAGACTCGATATCCGATGAGGCTGCGGCGCTGCTGGAGCCGCTGTCGGTGGCGATCACTACGATGCGCAAGGCAGGGGTCACCCCCGGATCAAGCATGCTGATCGCCGGCGCCGGACCGATCGGGATCATCTGTGCTCAAACCGCACGGGCCTTCGGCGCCGCGGAGATTATTGTGACCGATCTGGTGCCCGAACGGAGGGACCGGGCACTGAACTACGGCGCCACTCGAGTGCTCGATCCTGTCCAGACCGATGTGGCCACCGCCGGCTTGGACGTCAACGCCTTCGTCGACGCCACCGGGGCGCCGCCGGCGGTGATGTCGGGCATCAAGGCCGTCCGCCCGGCAGGTACGGCTGTACTGGTGGGTGTCGGCTTCTCCGAGATGCCGCTGCCGGTGGAGCACATTCAAAACCTTGAGATCACCGTGACCGGCATCTTCCGCTACACCGATACCTGGCCCGCCGGCATACATCTAGTGGCGAGCGGCGCGGTTGACCTCGACTCTCTGGTCACCGGGCGATTCGGCCTAGAACGCGCCGACGAGGCGCTGGAGAGCGACGTTGATCCGACCAGTCTCAAATCCGTCGTCTACCCGAACGGGCTGCGCTGAAGGCAGACCCGGCGTAGTTTTTGAGGAGTCGGCTTTTGTCGACAGCGGTTGAACTACGCATTCTCGGGGGTCGTGGCCGTTGCCGCAGCATGAGAGCACTCGTTGGGTCCACGCTCCATTCAACGGTTTACTGCTCGCTGCGCTCGTCCTCGGAGTCGCTGTTACGGCCACCACCGAGAACAGCGGGGACAACGGATCGGTAGTCGCATCACCCTCTCCTGTCGCATCCGCCTCCCGGACAGTGGAGCGCAAGGCCCCGACAGCCAAACCGCGCCGTACCAAAGAGCCTGTGCCGAAGAAGCCGGTTGTCCGAGAGTCAATGACACCGTCAACGCCACTGGCCCCCTCGCGCAAAAGCAGCAAGCCGCCGGCGAATCCCCGCGGCATCGTGTACCTGACGTTTGACGACGGACCCAGCCCCTATACGCCGGCCATCCTCGATGTCCTACGCGCCACCCGCTCCACAGCCACGTTCTTCGAGGTTGGCTTCCGGCAAGCCCAACACCCCGCGACGCCGGCACATGTCCGTGCCAGGGGCAGCAATATTGGCAATCACACGTACAGCCATTGGGATCTGACCACATTGACACCTGCCGAGATCCGATCACAAGTCGCGCGCGGGCCGCGCAGCAGGTGCGTACGCCCCCCATTTGGCGCCACCAATCCGAGGGTTCAACGCGTCTTCAGGCAGCAGGGCCTTCGTCAGGTGTTGTGGACCGTCGACACCCTGGACTGGAAACGTCCGGGGGTGACGCACCTCATCGAGGCTGCTACCGGGCCGAAGGTGCGAGCGGGCAGCATTGTGCTGATGCATGACGGTGGCGGCGACCGCTCCCAGACCGTCGCTGCGCTGCCGCGCATCATCGCCACCCTTCATCAGCGCGGCTACGTGGTCCGCCGGATTCCTGGCTGCTGAGATTCTGTGCGCACCTCCCACCAGGGTCAGCTTTCGGATCTGCTCGTCATCGACCTCTCACGTGCTGTCGCCGGCCCTCACGCGGCCATGATGCTCGGCGACCTCGGGGCAAGAGTGATCAAGATCGAAAAGCCCGGTCTTGGTGACGAGGCGCGGAGCTGGGGTCCACCGTTCATGGAAGGCTCAGACGGCCAACCAGTGTCGACGTATTTCCTCTCCGCAAATCGCAACAAGGAGTCGATCACGCTTGACCTCAAGGATGCCGACGACCTGGCGTATCTGCGGCAGCTCTTGGCTAAGGCAGACGTGCTCATCGAGAACTTCAGGCCCGGTGCCCTCGCCCGGCTCGGTCTTACGAATTCGGCGTTGATGATCATGAACCCGCGGCTGATAGTCCTGTCGATCAGCGGTTTTGGACACGACGGTCCGGAAGCCGGCCGCGTCGGCTACGACCAGATCGCCCAAGGCGAAGCCGGTCTGATGTCAGTCACCGGATCCCATCCGGACGATCCGCAACGAGTAGGGGTACCGATTGCTGATCTGCTGGCCGGCGCCTATGGAGCGTACGGCGTTCTTGCGGCGCTGCACGAGCGAACCCGGACCGGCCGCGGCCAGATCGTACGAACATCGCTTCTCGCGGCGGTCGTTGCCTCGCACGGCTACCAGGGCACTGCGTGGACCGTCGCGGGTCTCCGAGGCCAGGCACGTGGCAACCACCATCCCTCGATCGTCCCGTACGGGCTGTTCCGATGCGGTGGGGGCGCCGTCCAGATTGCCTGCGGGAACGACTCGCAGTGGCAGAAGCTCATTACCGAGTTCGAGTTAGACGTTGACGCCGGCCTGGCAACCAACCGACAACGAGTCGAACGGCGTTCCGATGTCATCCGACTTCTCGAAGCTGCATTCTCATCGCTCACTGTGGCTGACGTTCTCGACCGTCTGAGGGCGGCTGGCGTTCCGGCTGGAAGGGTGCGGACGATCGACGAGGTTTACACCTGGGACCAGACCAAATCCCAGGGACTTCTCATAGACGTCGAGCACGCCTCGCTGGGACCGATCCAGCTGCCGGGACCACCGCTCCGGTTCTTTGAGGTCGACAGCGAAAGGGAAACGGAAACCGAAACCACGCTTCGGCAGCACCACGCGCCGCCCCAGCTGGCACCTAAGTGGACGACCTCACCTAGCGGATTCTCCGATTCTGACGCGGCACGAGACGGCAACCATTAGCCTCAGCGCGTGCGCATCGCGATCACTGGTTCGATAGCTATGGACCACCTCATGAGGTTCTCCGGCCAGTTCGCGGACTCACTGCTCACCGAACAGCTTGATCGGGTATCGCTGTCTTTCCTGGTCGAGGACCTGCAGATCCGTCGCGGTGGAATAGCGCCTAACATCTGCTTCGGACTGGCGGCACTTGGCCTGGACCCCCTTCTTGTGGGGTCGGTCGGGGAAGACTTCGGCGACTATCGCGCCTGGCTGGAGCGGCACGGAGTGCAGACCTGGGCGGTACGAGTCTCCGAGACCCAGCACACCGCTCGGTTCATCTGCACTACCGACGCGGTCAACGCCCAGATCGGCTCCTTCTACACAGGCGCCATGGCTGAGGCGCGCCAGATCGAGCTGCAGCCGATTGCCGAGCGGGCAGGCGGAGTCGATCTGGTGGTGATCTCTCCGAACGATCCTGAGGCAATGCTTCGTCATACCGAGGAGTGCCGCAGCCGGCGGTTTAACTTCGTCGCCGACCCTTCGCAGCAGATGGCATGGCTGGACGGCGCACAGATCAAGCGGTTGATCGACGGGGCGACTTACCTGTTCTCCAACGACTATGAGGACGGTCTGATCACGCAAAAGACCGGCTGGTCGCACGAGGAAATCCTGAAGCGGGTCGCCGTCCGGGTGATCACTCGAGGCGCCAAGGGGTCCAGTGTCGAGGTCGCGGGTGAGCCTCGGCTGGACATACCCATTGCCCGGGAGGTGGCACGGGTGGACCCGACCGGCGTAGGCGATGCGTATCGCGCAGGATTTCTTGCGGGCCTCGCCTGGCAGGTGCCGCTGGACCGCTGCGCGCAGGTGGGTTCCCTGTTGGCGAGCTATGCGATTGAGGTCGTCGGAACCCAGGAATATCGCTTCGGCGACACGTTCCTGACTCGCTTCGAGGAGGCTTACGGCACCGCTGCCGCGGCGGAGATCGCTCCGCATCTGTGCCGCCTGCGCCTCTGAGCAATCAGCTGATGGGTAATAGGGTCAGGCTCGTGTCTAACAGCCTGCTGATTGTCCATGTTGATGTTGCTGTGCAGCCCGATGTGCTCGAGGGTTTCCTGGCCGCGACTGAAGAGAATGCAATGGCGAGTCGTCACGAGTCAGGGGTCGTGCGATTTGACGTGCTCAGCGATCGCGCCGATCCGGCTCACGTGGTGCTCGTCGAGGTCTATCGCGACGAGGCGGCCGCCGCAGCGCACAAAGAGACTGGGCACTATCAACGGTGGCGCGACATCGTCGCGCCCATGATGGCGCGGCCACGTCAAGCCACTCGCTACCTCAATACCTCGCCGGAGGACGAGGACTGGTAGTTGTCGTGCTTCAGTTTCAACTCACGGTTCCGACCGACATCCGTTTCGGGGCGGGCAGAGTCAGTGAGATACCGGATGCGCTCGCCGGGCTGGGAGCCAGCCGAGTTTTGGTTGTCACCGGACGCTCAGCCTCTCGAGCGGATGGCGTCCGGGCGGCGCTGACCGATGCCGACATCGCGAGCATGGTCTTTCAAGTCGCAGCTGAGCCATCGATCGAGCGAGTGCGAACTGCGGTCGAGCTGCTGGCCGAGACTGGCTGTGATGCCGTTCTGGGATTCGGCGGTGGGAGCGCGCTGGACGTCGCCAAAGCCGCAGCCGTGCTGGCTACATCGGGCAAGGATCCTCTGGAACACCTGGAGGTGATCGGTGCCGGCCGCCCGATCGAGTCGCCGGGACTGCCTTGCGTTGCGGTGCCTACGACGGCTGGAACAGGTTCAGAGGTGACCCGCAACTCGGTCCTGTCCGGCAGCGGTGTCAAGGCAAGCCTTCGTAGCCCGCTGCTGCTGCCGAGGGTTGCATTGGTTGATCCTGATCTGCTGGTCGGCGTACCGAGGCCGACGATCGCGGCCAGCGGCATGGATGCACTGTCACAACTCATCGAGCCGCTGCTATCGCAGCGCGCCAATCCGTTCACCGATGCGCTGGCCCGGGAGGGGATCCGCCGGTCCGCCCGATCATTGCGCCGGGCGTACCAGGAGGGAATGGAAGACGCTGGCGTACGGGAAGATCTTGCGCTCGCCAGCCTGTTCAGCGGGATGTGCCTGGCCAACTCAGGGCTCGGCGCTGTCCATGGGCTCGCAGCCGCGGCCGGTGCCCGTCTCTCCGCACCTCACGGCGCGGTGTGCGCCGCTGTGCTTGCTGCAGCAATGGAGATCAACTTGCAAGCGCTGCATGATCGGGCTCCTGAGCATCCTGCGCTGCAGCGGATGGTTGAGCTAGCGACCCTGCTCACCGGCCGGCCGGACGCAACTCCGGAGGACGCCCTCGCCTGGCTGCAGGACCTCACAGCTGCGTTGACGATTCCTGGACTGGCTAGCTACGGACTCGATGAGGCCGGAATCGAGGCTGTCGTCGCGGCGGCTCAAAAGGCGAGCAGCATGCGGGGAAATCCGATCGAACTGCGCGATGAAGAAGTCCGGGAAATCGTGGCTCGTTCACTGTGAGCGCTAGGCCGAAATCTGGTACCGCGGGTCACTTACGTAGTAGAAAGAAGCGATGAGCCAGGAAGGTGTACCTCCCGGAGGACTCATTCCACATGCAGGCGATTCTGTGCCCACGCCGCGGACTCCGTCGGGCGAGGCGCAACGGACAAGTCGACGCGGTGCAAAGCGTCCATCGACGTACCAGGGATCGGGTTTACCGCTGGACGACCGTTACCCAAACCGTGATGAGAGCTGGGCGGCGATGTCAGCGACAATTCGTGGACGACTGACTGAGCTAGCGGGCGATGTTATCGAGTGGTTCGCGTCGCAGAATCCTTTCGCCATTGAGAATCGGCCACGCGCGGTGATCCTTGGCACCCGAGCGCTCTGCATTGCGGAGCCGAGGATCGACGCCACGGGGCGTCCGGTTTACGAGCTGAATCGCTACGAATTCGTGCCAGGCTCGCACAAGACGGTCCCTGTCGAGCATCGACCGGGCCTGAGTGGCGGAGTGATGCCGAGGGTTACGAACCAGCCGGGCGGATCGCTTCCAAAGTCCGGTAGCGAGCTCGGGTTGTCGTCGCGGGAGACGGGCCAGCTCGGGAACCTACCCCCGACCGCTCAGGAGCTCTTGCAAGCACCGTTCAGCTCCAAGGATCCTGTGCGACGCTGCGAGTACTGGTACCAGGGGCGCACCAATCGCCTCGACACTTACATATTCGTCCTGGCGGGCCGGCACTTCGTTACCGCAGCCGTCGGCACCCAGCAGGTGCCGATCGGTCAAAGCGCCTCTAGAGCCCATTGGAATCTGACCTGCCACCGTCTGGCCGTGGACCGCGTGGTCGGCTCGTGATATGCCCAAGAACTTCGCGCACTTGGGAGGGCTGAGCGCCTACGAAGTCCTAGGCATTGAGCCGACCGCCACGACGGCAGAGATTGAGGCGGCTTATCGAGCGGCCATCAAGCGCCAGCACTCCGACACCGGAGGCGTGACTCGCCTTGCCCAACTGGTCAACGACGCACGTGATGCCCTGGTCAATGATCGGGCATCATACGATGCCTGGCTCCAGGCGCGACCCCGAGGAACAGCAGCTGACTCCGATTCGGGGTCAGCAAGCGCGGCATCCAATTCGTCGCGTTCCACCTGGTCCGGTACAGAAGACGTGCCTGATGAGGAGCCTTGGGATCCCTGGGAGACCGTTCGCCCTCCGCAGCCGCCACCAAGACCTTCAAGCGCGCGAAGCCAACCCTCAGCCGGAACAGATCCGGGTCAAGACACAACCTTTAACTTCGCCGAGGCGCGTCGCAGCCCGCCCGAGGCACCGACGCCGCTGAGCAGCGGGTTGTTGGACGTCGTCGCAGCTGTGCTCGCGGGCCCATTGGGTTCGCGGCTTGGCATCCGGTCGAGCCGGCGCGGCGTGTCCGCCGCTGCGGGTGCAGTCATCGTGATCGGCGGCATGAGTGTCCTAGCCCTTGTGTCTTTGGCGATCGCAATCTCCCTGGGTTTGTTCAGCGAGCCGTCCACCCCAAGCCCCTCACCTAGTCCAACCGTGATGAAGCAGGGCCAGGTCGTTGTCATGCCCGGTACGAAAGTTGTTCTCGACGAGGAAGGGACATCATTTGTACCCAGCGACGACCACGCCACGCTTGTGGCGACGGAGTCTGGTCTCCTTCTGGAACGCGGTGCGTCGTATGTTGCTCTCGGCCAGAAGGTGCCAGAGCGCTATGACACCTGTTCAGCACTGGCCTACCCGGAACCAGCTGACAAGCCGATCGCCTGGAATCGGTTGACCATCGGCTCGTCGCTGTGTGTTAGGACCACCTCCGTGGAAACAACGAAGAGTTTGATCACAGTCGTTGACCGCTCTGGTCGATCGGCGACGCTCCAGATCATCACCTGGAACGACTGAGCTACGGCGCGCGACTCAGATAGGTGTGGCCGGTTGGAGTGGTGATTTTGATCATGTGGCGCTGGCCATCTAAGCCGCTGGAGAGGGCTTCGACCTGCCAGCCAGGCATTTCCCGCAAGTAGTTGCCGCGTTCGCAGGCCCCACGGCCGTTGGGGTAGATGGTCAGACCATTATCGGAGTAGCGCTGAATGTGATCGATGTGGCGGATCGGCGCATCACAGAACGTCCCGGCAGCGCCGATCACGAAGCATGATCAACTTTCGGAGGAACCCGTCGAAACGGCGCCGGAACGGATTACCACCGGCAAGTGGCCCACCCTCAGGTGCGGCGTACAACCGGCGCCACCACAGCCGACCCTTGCTGGTGGCCAGAATGTCGCGGGCAAGATCGGCTGGCAACGGCCCATAGCCATCTAGATCCGCTGGGCTGTAATTGTTGGCATCGAGCAGAGCATCCAGCGGCATCATGATCTGTACTTCAGCACTTACGTCGGGTGCGCTGGTTTGGCCGGTGATGCGCTCCACCAACGTGTCCGCCATGATCTGATCCCGGCACCGCCGATCACCGGCCGCCTTCACAGCGTCGGTGTGGTCGCGCAATGACTTCAGGCAGGCGACGCCTTGCTCAGCGGGCAGGTAACCCGACAGGAAGCTCATCGTGTCCGGCGCGGGCCGCAAGCTGACACGACGATTCTTCCGTTCCGTACGGCCGCGCTGCACGTAACCGGCCGCGTCGGCATCGTAAGCATGCTTGCGTGCGCACGCCGCGGCACTCCGTGGCCCCATCTGCGCGATCCCAGCAGATGTGATCTTTCGGTCTACCTCACGCCTGGTCGCTGCGTCCAAATGCCGGGTTTCAGAAACCACAATTGAGGCGACATACTCGCTGATCTCACCCTCGACAAGCAGCCGGTAGGTTTCTGGCAGCTCGAACCATAATGCCCGCGCCGTCCCGAGCCGACGGGCAGCCTCGAACCCAGAGACATGACAAGCCAGTCCGAGCTGATCAGCGATCCCGCGGCCGATCTTGTCCGGGTGGACATCGGCGGCCAGCTGCGTCTTCGCCTGTGACTGGGCAAACCGGACCGATTCGGCCATCTGCAGCGCCGCAGCCGCCGCCTTGATCCTTTCCAACCGGGCAATCCGATCAATCCGCACACCATCCGGCACCTCGACTGCGTCGCGAGGGCTTGCACACTCCACTACACCGCAGGCCAACCCGGCCAGCACCTCCTCGAGCCAACCGGTTGGCGCATCGACGACTCCATCGGTGACCGGCTCCGGAACCACAGCGACTGCCACGCATCAGACGCTACGGACCAGCACTGACACTTTTCGCCCATACATTCGAAAATGCTCGAGCTCGGCTAGAGAGTCCCTTGACCCACCGGCCGTCGGTAGTGCTCAACGACGACGCCCATACCCCTACCGCGGCGGCACGCCGTTGTTTGGTCCTACGCGGAAGAACTTGTAACCCCAGCGGACTTGTCGCCCGGTGCCTTTGCACTTGGGGCAGCCGTGGTGTGCATGGCTGAAGGCCCAGCCTTGAAACTTCTGCTTGCCGTGGCACTTCGAGCACTTCACCCATGGATTTAGGCGCAACGACACCACATAGACGGCAATCAAGATTCCAACAACACCAAGAACCAGAACTAGTTCCACAACGTTGTCACCCCTCCACGTACCCCGAACGAGCACTAATGGTGCCGCAACTCCGGCGGCGTTACCGGCAGGCTAGCGGACGAGGCACACCGTGGCTGTCAGCACTGTCAGGCCTGAGAGGCCCTGCTGCGACGGCGATACCACTGCCATCCGGCGGTGACCAGCAGCGCACCGACCAGCGATCCGATGATGCCGCTGGGCCGGAGCTGCAATCCGTCTCCTGACAGCAGGCTGATCAGCAGCCCGCCGATGAAGGACCCCACGAGTCCAGCAACGAATGCCAGCGTCCAGTCGATGCCCTTGGTCGACTTGCCCATGATCAACTGCGCGCCAGCGCCAACCAACATGCCGAACAAAATGAGTCCGAGGATAAGCATGAGCGGAAGCATAGACGGGCCGACTCAGCTCATCTGCATCCTTCGTCAAACACCAATCTGCAGCGCGTCGACATGCGGAAAGCTGGGTCGGCTGGTGCTCGGCTGGTCGAGGTAGAACAAAGCGGTCGAGGCGATGTCGTCCTGCAGCGGCAGGTATCGGCCGCCGGACTGCCAGCCGAGGGCCTGAATCTCGACACGCAAGTCGCTGGCGAAATGGATGGGATCGAGTACATGCCAGCGGTATAGACCGAAGCGCTGCTGGCTCTGGTAAAGGCCATCGGGGCGGATCACCTGGGGCATGCCGAGGTACGGCGTGCTGTATTCGGTGTAACCGCGCCCGGGAACATCGAAGTTCCAGGCGCCACCAAAGTAGTCCTCGGTGCCGGTGCCGCAGATGGTCGGGAAATCGTCGTCGTCGTCGAGGTAGACCTTGAGCTCGCCCTCGCCCCACCAGCCGTTGCTGTTGGCCCCCCAAGCAAGGTAGGTGCCGACGTAGTGCCCATGGCCCGCCACGCCCTCGAGAAGGATGTGCGTACAACCTGCTGGAAGCGGGTTGTCGCGTCGGAACTGGGCGTGGAGGTAGCCGAGGCCGGCGACGTCGAGATCGGTCTGGTAGGTCACCTGGTAGTAGAGCTGTGCGTTGGCATCGCCGAGGTTCTCCACAGTCAGCCGAGCGGCGCGCTGGAAGGGCATCGGCCAGTAGGAGTTGAAGCCGCCGTTCGGGTTGGCGGCGATCATGCTAGAGCTGACCTGAGCGAATCGGCCCCAGCCGTTGGCGAAGAAGTCGCCGAGCGGGACCTCAATTGCCGGCTCGGGCGAGTCGTCCCAGTACGCCCGGAGCACCAAGGTCCGCCAGTTGCTGGAGTGGGTGGTGAGCCAGACGTGAGTGATCGTGCCGGGACCGTCGATTGTGGCCATCGGAAAGGTGGTGCCAGCGCTGATGATCACCGACGGCGAGATCTTCCACCCGACTCCGAGCTCGCGGCCGGCGTTGGCTCCGGTGCCTTCGGTGGCACGACCGCCGCCGCCTTTTGTGCCGTCGAAGTTCTCCGGGCTGATGGATCGGGTTGTTCTGTTGCGCAGCCGGGCGATCTGGGCCCCAGTCGCAAGATCATCGCCCACGACTCAAGTCTCCCTTAGCTGGTTGTGAGTCTCTATCGGGGTTTGCCGCCTGGGTACGCGCGCGGCGAGCAAGCTGGCGCGCCTGACGTAACGGCTCAGGGGTGCGACGCCGTCTGGTGAGCATGGTGATCACTGCAACCGCGGTCCCAAGATCGAGCCGCCAGCCCGGATGCACCGCTAGCGGTCGCACACCTGGTCGAGTTCGCAACCAGCAGCCAACCACCGAATCCTCGATCATCAGTGGGCTTGTGGCACCTCGCTGATCACTGGGCCATTCGCCGTGGGCTACCAGCGGCCGGTGCGTCACTCCGACTGTAGGAACATCCAACTCGGCGCCTAGGTGTAGCGCTAGCCCCGCCCTACGCGGATGATCACCGGCGGTGGCGTCGAGCAGCAATACATCAGGACGATCCGTTAGGGCGCGTACGGTCTCCTCCATCAGAGGGCCCAGCCTAAGGGCCATCAATCCAGGGACGTACGCGGCTCGCGCGATGCCACTGATCACCTGCTGCTCGAGCATGCGGCCGCCGAACATGATCATCGCCGCGGACCACGCTGGATCATGATCACTGCCAGGACCGACAAGCCCGCGTGGAAAGCACACCCAGCAGCCGCCGATGATCGCTGTGGCAGGATCAAAGGTCCATGGCTCCGGCGTGGCAGCAGCGAGCCTCCGCTGATAGGCGATCAGCGAGTCAGCATCAGAAGGCCACAGTTGACATCCTCGCCCATGGCTGGAACTCCTTGCGACGCACGAGGGGAGAACCTGCTCATGGGGGTTCTGCCAGTACCTGGTTCGACCCGGCCTTCCTCATTAATGCTCTGAGGTGTTTGCTGAGCGACACGGGACATGCGCAGGAAAGGGAAAGTCATGGAATACAGGCGTCTGGGCAAGTCAGGCCTCACGGTCAGCCGGATCTCACTAGGCTGCATGAGCTTCGGCGACACTTCACGCGGGTTCAACGAATGGGCTCTGGGAGATGAGGAGGCCCAGCCGTTGTTCCAGCAAGCCCTAGAACTTGGCATCACCTTCTGGGACACCGCCAACGTCTACGGCTTTGGGAGCTCGGAGGAGATCGTCGGCAGAGCCATCAGGAAATACGCCCGGCGAGACGACATTGTCTTGGCGACCAAGGTGCACTTCAAGATGCACGAGGGTCCGGGTGGATCCGGGCTGTCCCGCAAGGCGATCATGGAGCAGATCGACGCCTCACTGACCCGCCTGGATACCGACTATGTCGACCTCTATCAGATTCATCGCTTCGACCCGAACACGCCTGTCGAGGAGGTCATGGAGGCGCTGCACGATGTCGTCAAGGCGGGGAAGGCCCGCTATATCGGTGCCTCGTCAATGTGGGCCTGGCAGTTTTCGAAGATGCAATACACCGCGGATCTGAACGGCTGGACGCGGTTCATTTCCATGCAGGACCAGTACAACCTGATGCAGCGTGAGGAAGAGCGGGAGATGTTCGGCCTACTCGCCGACCAGGGCGTGGGCGGCATTCCGTGGAGTCCGCTGGCCAAGGGCCGGCTTGCCAGACCCTGGGGCGAACATACCCAGCGCTCCGACACCGACCCTGTCGGCAGGCGGTTCTTCGGCAACGGTGACCGGCCGATCATCGACGCTGTACACAAGGTTGCGGAGGCTCGCGGCATCCCGATGGCGCAGGTCGCGTTGGCCTGGGTGTTGAAGAATCCTGTCGTTACCGCTCCCATCGTCGGCCCGACCAAACCACACCACCTGCCCGACGCCGTGGCAGCGCTCGATGTTCGGCTCACCGAGGAAGAGATCCGCAGCCTCGAGGAGCCCTACGGCCCACGTCTACCGACTGCGTTCTAGCCGCTCAGAAATCCCGCCGTCAGGCAGCGACGCGGGCTCGTAGCCGGATGAGATGTAAGCAGCCTCCCAATTGATGTCTGTGGGTGCCGCGAGATCAACGACGACACCTTCGACCTCGAGGTGGGCCAGGCCACGTCGTACCCTTTTCAGGAGCCTTCCACCATGTCCAGCACTACGCCCACCACGCCATCCGCCACCGGCGACAGCCCACGGGTGATCACTACCGTTAACCCGGCCGCCGGCGACGAGCTCAGCCAGTACGCCGCCTGGCCCCGAGTTCACCAACATCCGCACCTATTGGACAGTTCCCGCCGAAGATGAACCACACGGTGCCACGCAACCGTTCCTGGCAGACTGAGGCTGCCAGCACCCCTGCGGGCGCGGCATGACCATCGGAGCCGCGCCGCCGTCCGTGCCGGTGTACTTCCTGTCTGACAGCACAGGGATCAGCGCCGAGACGATGGGCAATGCTTTGCTCATCCAGTTCCCCGAGCTGAGGTTTGATCGGCATCTCATCCCCTTCATCACGACGGTGGAGGAGGCACGCCGGGTGGTGGGCGTGCTCGACGCGGCGATGGATGGGCCGCTTACCCCGCTGGCATTCTCTACGACTGCCGTCACCGAGATCCGCGATGTGCTGCACCAGACTCGGTGCCCATTGATCGACTTCTTCGACCTGCACATGTCCCGTGTCGAGACGATCCTCGGTGTGCGGGGCCAGCGGGCGGCGGCGCAGCTGCATGGCGTGGGTGACATCAAGGCCTACAACGCCCGGATGGCCGCGGTCGAGTACGCCATCGAGCACGACGACGGGCAGAGTTCGCGCGCCCTGAAAAAGGCGGACGTAATCCTGCTCGCCCCGTCCCGGTGCGGGAAGACTCCGACCACCATGTATCTAGCACTGCAGCACGGAGTGTTTGTCGCCAACTACCCGCTGGTGCCCGAAGACCTGGAGGCCACTGAACTCCCTCGCCCGGTACGGGCTCTGCGGAACCGCTGCTTCGGCATCACCACCACCCCGGCCCGGCTGACCCAAGTCCGGCAGGAACGCCGGCCGAACTCCCGCTACGCATCGCTTGAGCAATGTGGCTACGAGCTTCGCCGCGCGGAGGCGCTGTACCGTAGCAATCGAATCCCCATGATCAACTCCTCGGCGAAGTCCGTGGAGGAGATGTCCACAGTCATCCTGCAGTTCCTCAAGCAGGGCTAGGTAAGGAGCCCCGGCATGTCCAGTAACGTTATGTGGTTCTCAAACCTCGGGCTCGCCGACCTCGAGCAGGTCGGCGGCAAGAACTCCAGCTTGGGGGAGATGGTCTCGAACCTGGCTGGGCTTGGTGTGCGAGTGCCAGACGGGTTCGCCACCACTGCTGATGCGTACCGGAGTTTCATCGGCGACACTGGCCTCGCCGAACGCATCAGCGCCCGGTTGTCCGACTTGGACGTCGACGACGTGACAGAGCTCGCCCGCGCCGGCCAGGAGATCCGAGCCGCCGTGGCCACTCAGCCGTTTCCACCAGACCTCGAGGCCGACATCCGCTCGGCCTACACTCAGCTGGCCCACGCCGATGGCGTCGCCTCCTTCGCGGTACGGTCCTCGGCCACGGCCGAGGATCTGCCTGACGCCTCCTTCGCGGGACAGCAGGAGACCTTCCTCAACGTCCGCGGCATCGATGCCATCCTGACCGCCATACGCGAGGTGTTCGCCTCCTTATACAACGACCGAGCCATCGCCTACCGCGTACACCACGACTTTTCTCATGAGGCAGTCGCCTTGTCCGCCGGGATCCAGCAGATGGTGCGATCCGACCTGGGGGCGTCGGGGGTGATGTTCACCATGGATACCGAGTCAGGCTTCACCGACGCTGTGTTCATCACCTCCTCCTACGGGTTGGGTGAGGCGATGGTGCAGGGCGCAGTCAATCCCGATGAGTTCTACGTCTACAAGCCGGCGCTGCGGGCCGGCCGACC
>JAICEV010000015.1 GCA_025923975.1 Propionibacteriaceae bacterium | reverse complement strand
TGTATCTGTCCGATGGGTCTCGGTTCCCGGGTGGACGCAGTGGAGCCTTCGAGACGGGGGCTGGATTGATGCGGCCAGATGGGTTGCTGGGGACTTCAATGGCGACGGCAAGGCCGACGTTGCGGCTATCTGGAACAACGGCGGCACGAACACCCTGACTGTCAGCCAGTCGACCGGCTCGGGTTTCACCCGCAGTCACTGGGCGACCAACGCTGGTGGCTGGGTCGACTCCACCGCGTGGTTGGCCGGGGACTTCGATGGCGACGGCAAGAGCGACATCGCCGCATCCTGGAACAACACGCAATGATCGGTCCCTTCGCGCGCTGCGCGGGACCTGTGCGCCGGTTCCGTCGGTCGCCGCGGTTGGTGACGCCGGTGCGATCGATATGACCTGCTTCACAGGCCAGCGAACGCCATCAATCTCCACCCAATACTCGCGAATATCCTCGGGCAGGTGGTCGCTGAGCCGGGCGCGGGCCAGCTCGCGAGTTAGCTCGAACCGCTCCACGTCCAGCGTGAATTCCATGTGCTTGTTGTAGCGCATCCAGGCCCACGCTGACGCGGCCAGCACAAGCCTCTAGAACCGGATCGAAAAGATTCGAGGCGGACCTGGCTGCTCCACGTCCGGGACCGACAAGCCCAAAGATCAGGAAGTCCCGTTGGAGTCTTAGACGGCGTCGAGCAGCTGAGTCGATACCTGGACCTGATGCGCCGCGACACACTGCTCGGCACCGTGCACGGCATCCTGGCGGCTCAGCTGATCAAACCGCAGGCGAGGGTGCTGGCCAGAGACCGCGGCATCGATTGCGTGACTGTGGACTATGACCTGTTGCGCGGACTGGAGAGTACCGACGATCGGTTGTTTTGCGTGCACGTCTCGCTGCTAGGAGTCTGGTTTTCGCGCTTCGAGCGTCGGAGTCGCGCCGCTGACGGTCGGAGGAACGATGAGCGAAGCGCAATACGCACTTGCTAAGAGCGAATTTCGACAGTTGCGCTCGCGAAGAGCGACGAAGACGTCAGCTCAAAGCGCGTCGTGCGCGAGAGGCGCCAAATCAACTCGGTGACGTCCGAACATAGTTTGGCTCGTCAGTCGTCGTTTCGTTGGTGATTCCATTCACGCCGCGGTCGTCGCTCTCGTTGTCGATTGCGTCTTCGGCTTCTGCTTCCGCCTCGCTCTGATCGGTTTCCTGGCCGGCCTTGTCCTGCTCGGCCTGGTCGGATTCGGCACGCACGTCCGGCTCACCGGTGTTGCCCACGGTCGGATCGCTTTCGATCTCTGCCGCAGCGCCGCCGGACTCATCGGAAAACTCCGAGAATGCAGCCTCAGAAACGTCCGGCAGGTTCTCCGCAGTCTCGACCGCCAGCGCGCCCACCGATGCGAGCTGGTTCAGCATCGCGTGTTTCCTTCGGGTAAGCAGTTCCTGCTCGTCCCGCATCTGGCGGCGCCGCAGCGCGAGTTCGTGACGTGCCCGATCGTCGATGATCGCAGCCTGATGTCGCGCCCGATCAATGATCTCGTCAGCGTCGCCACTGGCGCCGACCTTGATCCGTTCTGCCTCCGCAAGCGCTTCGTCGCGTAGCTTTGCTGCTTGCTCGGTTTGTGAGGTCAGGTGCTCGCCCGCGGCGCGCTGTAGGTCGGTCGCCTCCGCCAGCATCGCCTGGATGGCGTTATTCGCCGATTCCTGCGCTTTCTTCAACTCGGCCATCGCACGCTCGCGCTGGTCTGCGGCCTCTTGACGCAGAGCTGCACTCTCACGTTCAGCGGCGGCAAGTCGCTCTTGCGTCTCAAAACTGGCCACTTTGCGCATCCCGGTGGCAGTCGCCTCCGCCTCGGTACGAACGGCCTCGGCTTGCAGTCGAGCTGAGGCGAGCAACTGCTGAGCCTCAGTGGCAGCACGCTCCTTCAGTTGTATGGCATCTCGCTCGATCTGCTCTCGCAGAGCGTCCAACTCAGCCCGTTGGACGTCGCGCATCTCGGCTAGTTCCGCGTACGCACTCTGCCGTAGTTCATCGATTTCCGCCTGTCTCTGCGCGCTCAGACGATCCGCCTCCTGAATGGCGCCCTGCGTGATGTCGGTTGCCTGCTCCTCAGCGATTTGGAGGATCTCCTGGACCCGAGCCCCGAGTCCGGAGAAGTCGGCATGATTCGCCCGCGCATAGGCGTCATCAAGGGCCTGGCGAAGCTCACGGTTGTAGGAGGTCAGCGAATCGAACTGCGCCAGAAGCTGGGCGATCTGGGCATGCGTCGCCTGCACGAAATGATCAACGGCCTCGCGGTCATATCCTTTGCGCGCCAGGGGAAAGCGGCCGTTATCCGTATGGGGGTCACCTATTGGGGGCATGTTCACAGCGGCTCCTTAAACGCCAAAGTGCCGTCACCCCGAGTCATCTCAGGGTAACGGCACCCGAAGCCGAGGGCCAGCGGTCAGTCAGCGAAGATCATCGTGCCCGACTGGGGTCGCTGAGCTATTTGGACTTGGATCCTTCGCCCGGCAGATCGGACGGGGCGACAAGAACCGTAGCGTCACCATCGATCTCTAGCTCATCGCCCTCGTCGTCAGACGGCTTGCCACCGTTTTTGCCCGATCCGGCATTGGCGTCCTCGGGACCGGCGGGCGGCAGCATCTCAGGACGCATCACGGTGCGATCTCCAGCCTCGCCCTCCAATTCGTTGGGGTCGTCCAGGTCAGGGAAGGCGCTAGCCGTCTGCTCCGCGAGAGCCGACAAGCTGGCAAGCTGGCTGAGCACTGCCTGCTTACGCTGATGGAGCAGCTCTGTCTCACGACGCAGCTGCTGCTTCCGCCACGCGAACTCCTGTTGAGTCCGCTCATTGATGGCGGCGGCCTGCTTCTTCGCAGTGGCGATCCGGGCCTCGGCCTCCTGCGCGGCTGAGGCCTTGGTCTGCTCGGCTTCGGCGAGAGCCTCGGCGCGAATGCGCGCGGCTTCGGCCAGGTCAGCCTCGAGGCGGTCCGCCGATTCGCTGTGATACTTAGTTGCCTCGGCGAGCAGCGCAGCGGTCTTCTGCTGCGCCTCGTCGTGGGCCGACTTGAGCTGCGCGACCGCCTGCTCACGCTCAGCTGCCAGCTTGGATCGAGCCTCTGCCGCCTCGCGCTCAACAGTGCGGCGCAGGTTCTCAGTATCGAGATACGCATTCTGGCGCGTCGCCTGTGCCTCGTTATCGGCCTCTCGGCGGACCGACTCGGCTTGCCGCCGAGCAGCCGCGATCAGGGCATCGGACTCGGCCTTGGCCTTGTCGACCTGGGCTTTGACCTCATCGCGTAGCTTGCTGCGTAGCTGATCAATTTGTGCGGCACCGCCGGTCTTGATCGCGTCGCCCTCTCGGGCCGCTGAGCTGCGCAGCCCGTCGGCCTCACGCCGCGCTTGCTCCTTGACCTTCTCAGCCTCGACGGTCGCGTTATGCACGAGTTCACGCGCCTGCTCCTGCGCTAGCCGGAGAATGTCGTTGGCGCGACCACCCAGGTTCGCGTAGTCGACGTCCTTGTCCGGCCTGTCACCAGACGAGGCGACTTCATCTTGAAGCACGGTTACTTGCTGCTCGAGCTGAGTTGCGTGTCTACGGGACTTGACAACACTCTCCTCGAGCGTGCGGACGTAGTCATCAACCGCCGTGCGGTCATAGCCGCGTAAAGCGGTGGGGAAGTTTCCAACCGCGCTCGCCGTGTCGTCGAACAGGCCGAGCCCCGTGTTGTCTGATGCGTTCACCGCAAGAAACCCTCTCCGAAAGTAGGTATTGACCCCGAGTCTGTGCCCGCGTTAGCGATGGCTGTTCGCCCAGCCCAAATTCGCTCACCCCCCGTTGGCTCGGGCACTGTGCGGATCCGCCGCGGCGTGCTCGACCAACTCGAGCAGAACGCCGCCAGTGTCCTTGGGGTGGACAAAGTTGATCTGCGAGCCGCGGGTACCGGCTCTTGGGGAATCATAAAGCACCCGTACACCGCTGGAACGCAGGGTCGAGGATGCGGACCGGACATCTGAAACAGCGTAGGCCAGGTGGTGCAGGCCGCCTCCGCGTCTCATCAGGAAGCGGTGCAGCACTGAATCTTCATTCAGCGGCATGAGGAGCTGAAGCTGGCTCGTGATCGATCCGGTCTCACCGCTGGTCAGCATGACCTCGGCGACTTGTTGGTCCATGTTGTCTTCGCGATGCACAACCTGTAGCCCCAGGACGTCCCGATAGAAGGTGACTGCTGCTTCCAGATCGGTGACGGCGATGCCGACATGATCAAGACCGAGCAGACCCGGCAGTACGACTCCGAGATCGGAGGGCCCTCTGGTCATGGACATTAGGGTGCCAGACTGGGCTCTGATAGAGCATCGGACGTGATCGTCAGCGTCCAGCTGTGCGCCGGAGGAGCCATTGTCCCTTGACCGTGACGGAATACGTGACGCCGTCGCCGCCGTCAGGTCGGGCGATCCGCGAGCACTGGGCCGTCTGATCAGTTGGATCGAAAATGCCTCACCGGCGCTGCCGATGATCATGAAGGAGCTCGCCCCCGACACCGGACGAGCACACATGGTTGGCCTGACGGGTCCGCCCGGGGCCGGCAAGTCGACCACGGCAACCTCCCTCGTCCGCGCGCTCCGTGCACGGGGGCAGCGGGTCGGCATATTGGCAGTGGACCCCAGTTCGCCCTTCTCCGGGGGAGCGCTGCTTGGAGATCGGGTGCGGATGCAGGAACACGCGCTCGACCAGGACGTCTACATCAGGTCGATGGCGACCAGAGGCCATCTCGGCGGGCTTGCCGTGGCAACTCCACAAGCACTACGGGCATTCGATGCCGCAAGATTCGACACCGTGATCGTGGAGACAGTGGGGGTCGGCCAGTCGGAGCTTGAGATAGCACAGACGGCGGACACGATCTTGGTTCTGCTGGCACCCGGAATGGGAGATGGGATCCAGGCGGCTAAGGCCGGCATCTTGGAAATCGGCGACATATTTGTGGTCAACAAGAGTGATCGTGACGGCGCTCAATCACTGGTGCGGGAGCTTCGCACAATGATCTCCCTGGCCGATCGGGGCCCGCAGGACTGGAAGCCACCGATCGTCTCGACGGTCGCGTACGAGAATCGCGGTATTGCGGATCTGCTGGACGCTATCGATCGCTTCTGGGCATCACAGATGGAGTCTGGACGGGCCGACGAGCGCCGCGTCGCGCGGGCCCGGCGTGAGGTCGAGAGCCTTGCACTCGCCAAGGTACGCGCGCAGTTTCGGCTGAACGGCGAGGCGGAGCTGGACGATCTCGCCAAGGCGGTGAGCCGTGGCGAGCTCGATCCGTACGCGGCGGCCGATCGAGTGGTCCTCCACCGTTAGGTCACGTAATCGAAACGCTGCCGCGGTGCCACTACGGTTGGGCGGCGTGCCTGCTCCCAATCTGCCGATGGATCGGGTACAAAGGAACCATGCAGGCGTCTGCCTGTACATGCGGGATGTTCGAATAGTCTGCGGTGAAGACTGGAAGGATGAATCGTTCGACATGAGATGGGTCAAGCGGATCATCGTCTTCTTAATCGTGGCCTTCTTTCTCTTCTATTTGGTTGCCCAACCCGAGGCTGCCGCCAACGCCGTCCGTGGCATCTTTAACGCCCTCGCCCGAGTGTTTCGCTCAGTTATTGTCTTTTTCCAGTCACTGGCTGGCTAGCCGTGGGTGTGTTGAACTGGCTTGCCCCGAACGTTGACCAATACATCCTGTCGACAGCCGGTGAGCAGAAAGTAGTTGAGGTCCGCAAGCACTGGGCGGCGAGCGCCTGGCCAGCCGTCCGGCTCGTCCTTGGAGTCGTGATCTTTGTCAGCGCGTTCGCCTACCAGGCACCTGTCTACTACGTGTTCGTCGTCATTGGCCTGGTGCTCGGCCTCCAAGCGCTGTGGCGAATCCTTGAGGAATACCGGGATCGGTTCGTGATCACCAACCAGCGGGTGTTCCGGGTCCATGGAGTTCTGGCTGTGCAGCGCGCCAGCGTGCCGCTGTTGAGGATCTTGGACATCACCGTCCGGAAGTCGGTTATCGGTCGCTGGTTGAATTACGGGGATTTCGTCTTCGAGTCAGCCGCGCAGGTCCAGGGCCTGAATGTGATCACCTTTGTCAAGGACATCGACCAGCGCGAGGATGTGCTACGTATGGTCATGCTGGGCGAGATACCCCAGCCGGTGGTAACGGCCGAAGAAGACGACGGGACGTGAGCACCCTGGAACGCCATCGGCTGCCATTCGACCCGATCGAGGAGGCAGCCAAACAGTGGGCCACGCAATGGGGTGAGATGCACCGGATGCGGGCTGTGACTTCGCTGATGCGGGTTCATCAGCTGCTCCTCACCGAGCTCGATGAATTGCTTCGCCCCTTGGGTTTGACTTTTGCGCGCTACGAGGTCTTGGTCTTGCTGTCCTTCTCGCGCCGCGGTTCGTTGCCTCTAGGCAAGATCGGTGAGCGGCTCCAGGTGCATGCCACCTCGGTGACGCCGCTGGTGAAGCGTCTAGAGGCAGCCGATCTGATCCGGCGTACGCCCCATCCTGAGGACGGTCGCGCAGTACTAGCCTCGATCACGCCGAAGGGGCGACTCGTCATGGAGAAGGCGACAGAGGCAATCGTCGGCGCACGTTTCGCGTTGAGCGCCTTGAGCGATGAGGAGTGCGATCAGCTGACATGGTTGCTCACCATGCCACGCGAGGCCGCGGGAGACTTTTAGCCCGAGGGTGTCCATTGCTCGCTCCGCTCGTGAGGATCGCGCCTTGAAGCCGTTGCCTTCCTCCCTCGCTCACAGACTGTCGCTCGGGGCTCTGGCCCCTGCCGTATTACTAGGGCACCCTAGTATTTAGAACGGAGGTTCGCATGACGGCACAAAGCGGCAGGGAGCGTTGGGCGGCTGCCTTTGCGGAGGCTCAGGCGAAAGGCCAGGTTCGCGACGCAGACTTCACCACACTCTCTGGCCTCGAGGTCGATCCTGTTTATGGACCAGAGGACGAGGAAGCCGATGAGCGGATGGAGCGGATCGGCTGGCCGGGTGAGTTTCCCTTCACCCGCGGCCTTTACCCGAGTGGCTATCGCGGACGCCCCTGGACCATTCGACAGTTTGCTGGTTTCGGCAACGCCCAGCAGACCAACGAGCGCTACAAGATGATCTTGGCCGCTGGTGGCGGCGGACTGAGTGTGGCGTTTGACATGCCAACGTTGATGGGCCGCGACTCCGATGACAGCCGCAGCCTCGGCGAGGTGGGACATTGCGGCGTTGCCATCGACTCGGCCGCGGATATGGATCTGCTGTTCTCTGGAATTGATCTTGGTGCCGTCACCACCTCGATGACGATTTCGGGCCCTGCCGTGCCGATCTTCTGCATGTATCTCGTTGCGGCGGAACGGCAAGGCGTCGAGGTCGCGACGCTCAATGGCACTCTGCAGACTGACATCTTCAAGGAGTACATCGCTCAAAAGGAGTGGCTGTTCCCACCGGGTCCCCACCTTCGGCTGATCGGGGACATGATGGAGTACTGCAGCCGCGAGATCCCGGCATATAAGCCGCTGAGCGTCTCGGGCTATCACATTCGAGAAGCGGGATCGACGGCTGTCCAAGAGCTCGCCTTCACCCTCGCGGATGGTTTCGGTTATGTCGAACTCGGACTGTCCAGAGGGTTGGATATCGAGCGCTTCGCTCCCGGGCTGAGCTTCTTCTTCGATGCCCACATCGACTTCTTCGAGGAGATTGCCAAGTTCCGGGCCGCACGTCGGATCTGGGCGCGCTGGTTGCGCGATCGGTACGGCGCCAAGACCACCCGGGCACAGTCGCTGCGTTTCCACACTCAGACAGCAGGTGTTTCGCTTACCGCCCAGCAGCCCTACAACAACGTGGTACGAACTGCAATCGAGGCACTAGCTGCCGTACTCGGTGGAACCAACTCACTGCACACGAATGCCATGGACGAGACGCTGGCGCTGCCGACTGAGGAGTCTGCCGAGATTGCGCTGCGTACCCAGCAGGTCCTGGCCGAGGAAACCGGAGTGGTCAACGTGGCCGATCCGCTCGGTGGATCCTGGTACGTCGAGGCGCTCACCGACGAAATCGAAGCCGAGGCATCCGCGATCCTGGACCGGATCGAGGAACTCGGCGGTGGCTCCGCTCGGCAACACCAGATAGGCCCCATCACCTCCGGGATCCTGCTGGGCATTGAGGAGGGCTGGTTCATCGCACAGATCGCCGACTCAGCGTTCCGTTATCAAACGCAGCTCGAAAAGGGCGACAAGAAGATCGTCGGTGTCAACGTGCACGCTGCCAGCATCACCAAGCCATTGGAGATTCTGCGGGTCAGCCATGAGGTGGAAGTCGAGCAGTGCGAGGCTCTCCGCATCCGGAAGACCGCTCGGGACAATGCAGCAGTGGACGCCGCACTGGCGGAGATGATCAAGGTTGGCCGGACCGACGGCAACATAATCGAATCCATGCTGGCGGCCGCGCGGGCCGAGGCGACGCTCGGTGAGATCTGCAACGCGCTGCGTGCCGAGTGGGGCGAATACGTCGAGCCAGCGCGCTTCTAAGAGCTGACACGTCAGCGGACCGCGAGTCGCTGAGTGGGTGCCTGCTACCCGCTGGCTAGGGTTGGCGAGAGGAGGTGCACGTGAGGACCGGGGCCTGGTTGCTCATCGGAATCGGGACTGCGCTGGTGATTGTCACGGTGCTGGCCGTCTTCATCCTTCCTTCCGGACGCCGGCACCAGCCATCGAGCCTCACACCGCGCCGGACGACGCCCCGCTTCGCGATTCCTTTCGGCTCGCCAGCGGGCTCGTTGCTTAAGGGGTTTAGTTATCTGTACGCGCCCCTCAGCTACCCGCGGTTTCATTACAGCGTTGGAGGCCGGCTGAATCGTGCTATTGCACGCATTGATGCGGTCGACCCATCAGTTGCACCCCAGCGGGTGGGGCAGGCGGTGCAGCAGATGGTGGAACTGGTCGGTCCGACTGAGTCGCCAGCACAAGGAGGCGAACCGGTGGTCGACATCTTCGATCAACCGCGAAGTGAGGAACAGACATGAGCGAGCGGCCATCTCGATACGACCGTTATCAGGATCCGCTGCAGGTCTACGCCGAAGCTGACGCCGAGACACGTGCGGTGATCGAGAAGGAGTTGGATCGCATCGCCGCACTTGATCAGCGGGAGGTGCGGCTCAACGCGCGCGGTCTTAACTACGGCGTAGTGATCACCCTCGCGTTCCTTGCAGCATGCGTTTACTTGATCGCGACCGGGCATGGCATCGAGGGCACGGTGCTGGGCGTTATCTTCATCCTCGGTCTGGTCGCGGTGGTCGCTTTTGGCCGCAGACGCTGAAACGGATTCCTAGCTCAGGGAGGCAGTGCGTCCCTGGCGTCGAACCAGGTGGTGAGATCGGTAGCGCTCGGCGCAATCTCTAAATTGGACGCAATTCGATCGATTACGGCGAGGGCGCCGCGTTGCTCTGCGATGTTGATACGACCGGGAGTGGTCAGTTCGCCTCGTACGCAGATATGGCTGCTCCCGAAAGGCCGGCACACGGCGGCGTGTCTGCCATTGGCGTAGCGCGACACCGATGAGGCGTAGTTGACCCCGTACATCGGCAAGCCCGCTGGGTAGCGGATGCTCACGTGTAGCTGGCCCTCCGGATAATCATTGCGACTCAGCCGGGTCACCGTGGAGTTGCTCACCAGTCCCTTGGCGACTGAGGCAACCGCATAGTGCTGCGGAACGGAACGGACGCGGTAGGGCAGCAAGATCGGCTCCGCTGCAAGTGCCACGCGACTTCCGAGCTTCGGGAGCACATTCCGCGGGGCCATCACGTCGCCGCACTCGATGATCACCAAGGCGGCGTCAGAGTACTCCCACCACAGCATCGCACCGCCACCGTTAGGCCAGACCCGCTCCGCATAGAACGCCGAGTGAGTGCCAACCCGAATCTTGGTCTGGTGAGGCGGCAGCCGCCTCACCCACGCGGCACCTGAGGCGCCGACCGCAACCGAGCACCTGCCATCTCCCGGAGGTTCGGAGCGCAGGTTGGTTGTCTCCCATTCCCGCTCGACCGTTCGGCTCCGGATCGACCAGCCCGGAATGCTTCGCACCGTATGCGAGAAAGTCCAAGTTCCTGGTTGGCGCGGTTCCACGTAAGGACGGTGCACCGCACTGACTGTCACCAGTACGGCTGCGAGCGTTCCGACGGCGACTCCGACCAGCCCGACCCGCCGTCGCCGGCGCGCCCGAACCCGACTACGCCGCCGGAAGGCTCGTGATACTTCGGCTGGTGCAGGCGGGTGCCAGCTGGCGATGTCCAACGCGGCTCGCACGGCGTAAGGATCCCCACCGATGATGGCGAGTCCGCGATCAAGTTCCTGGCGAACCCGGGTAACCGATCGATCAACGATGCCGGCGATCTCTGCGTTCGTGATGCCCTCGAGGTAACTGAGCATCAGCACGGCACGCTGGATTTTGGGCAGCTGGTCGTAGGCGATGACGATGGCACGGAGCTCTTCGGGCACCCGTTCCAATCCATCTCGAACGGCTGGGTCTTGGATTTGCGTCGTCTCCAGGAAGGTCTTCACAGTGAGCTCACGCAAATCGGCCGGCGAGTCGACCAGCGCCGACCATCGCTGGCCCGCGGCAAGCAACACCGCTCCGCCCAGGTCGGCTGGATCAGTGCTCAGTGCCGCACACCAGCGGAGCAGGTCCGCCAGCTCGTCGGCGTGCACCCCTCTATTCTGGCCCTTGCTGCTCGCGCATCGCGCGCTGTGTTTGATTGCTCGCTCCGCTCGCGGCGATGTTCGCTGGAGTGCCGCCGTCTTCGTCGGAGCTGGCGGAACGGAGAAGCGTTGTTCCGCCATTCCTCCTGCAGATCGGCGGAGCGAACATCGAGATCCGCCGCCGTCGTCAGTCTTCGCGAACGAAAAGCATGTTCGCTCATCGCTCCTCCGATCGTCGGGCGCGCGATTTGCCGACGCTCGCGGCATGCGAGGTGATCAAAGTTGCGAAGAGCGGTGCAGGATGGCTGACGCTAACGGCCGTCCCTTTGACTAGCCCTCGAGAGCGGCTGAGACGACGGACCTGGCCGCCTCCTGGACCTCGGCGAGGTGCTCGGGACCCTTGAACGACTCGGCGTAGATCTTGTAGACATCTTCGGTGCCGGAGGGCCGCGCCGCGAACCAGGCCGACTCGGTGGCGACCTTCAGTCCGCCAATAGCTGCATCGTTGCCGGGCGCCCTAGTCAAGATCGCGGTGATGGGCTCTCCTGCCAGCTCGGTGGCGGTGACCGAGGATGCGTCAAGCTTGGAGAGTTTGGCCTTCTGCTCCCGATTGGCGGGTGCATCGATGCGGGCGTACGCCGGTGCGCCGTGTTCGGCAGTCAGTTCGGCGTAGAGCTCGCTCGGGGACTTGCCGGTGACCGCCTTGATCTCGCTCGCCAGCAGGGCGAGCAGGATGCCGTCCTTGTCGGTCGTCCAGGTGCTGCCGTCGAGTGCCAGGAACGAGGCGCCGGCCGATTCTTCGCCGCCGAAGCCGATCTCGCCGGTCCGCAGGCCCGGAACGAACCACTTGAAGCCGACCGGCACCTCGACCAGCGTCCGGCCCAGGCTGGCTGCGACCCTGTCGATCATGGACGAGGAGACCAGCGTCTTGCCGATGCCCGCATCGGGGCGCCAGCCGGGTCTGTTGGCATAGAGGTACTGGATGGCGATGGCGAGATAGGCGTTCGGATTCATCAGCCCGGCGTCCGGTGTCACGATGCCGTGCCGGTCGGCGTCGGCATCGTTGCCGGTAGCGATGTCGTACTCGTCCTTGTTGCGGATCAGGCTTGCCATGGCGTTGGGCGAGGAGCAGTCCATCCTGATCTTGCCGTCGGTGTCGAGGGTCATGAACGACCAGGTCGGGTCGACCTTGGGGTTGACCACGGTCAAGTCGATGCCGAGGTTTTCGGCGATATAGCCCCAGTACTGCACGCTCGCTCCGCCCATCGGGTCGGCGCCGATGTGCACCCCGGCGTCTCGCACGGCCTTGAGGTCTAGTGCGTTGACCAGGTCTTCGCAGTAGGCGCCAAGGTAATCGAAGCGATTGATCTCCGAAACCACTTCCGCGTACGGCCGCCTGCGAATGTCTGAGCCATCAGCGAGCAAGGCGTTGGCGCGCGCTGCGATGGCGCTCGTCGCGTCGGTGTCGGCCGGACCACCGTGCGGTGGGTTGTACTTGAAGCCGCCGTCCCGAGGTGGGTTGTGTGAGGGGGTGACCACGATGCCGTCTGCGGTGCTACCGGCGGTCGCCGTGGCGTTATGTACCACGATCGCTCGGGAGACTGCCGGGGTCGGGGTGTAATCCTGATCGTCCTCGGCGCAGACGGTGACTCCATTAGCCAGTAACACCTCGATGGCGGTCGTCCAGGCGGGGGTTGAGAGTGCGTGGGTGTCCTTACCGATGTAGAGCGGTCCGGTGATGCCCTGGGACGCGCGGTACTCCACGATCGCTTGGGTCGTTGCGGCGATATGCGCGTCGTTGAACGCGGTGTCCAGACTCGACCCTCGGTGCCCGGAGGTGCCGAACGCCACCTGCTGGTCGGGATTGCTGGGGTCGGGAACCAGGTCGTAGTAGGCGCTGATCACTGCATCGACGTCGATGAGGTCTTCTGGGAGGGCCGGCTGGCCGGCGCGAGGGTGGGCCATGGGCCACATTCTGCCGACAAAGGCAGGCGTCGCGCACTACTTGTTTGCCCACCACTGAAGACTTCAACCTGCGAGCGGAGCGAGCGATCGGATCCCGCGTTTCGTGCGCCACCGTAGTGAGGAGAAGGGAGCCAAGGCGTTTTCCTTGGCGAACGCCGACGAACAAGGCGGCTTCCAGGCGCGAAACGCAGCGAGCGGAGCGAGCAATCGGATACTGCGCGAGCGTCGGCAGGGGTTCTGCCAGGATGGGCAGCATGAGCTCGTCCAGCTTCAACCGGCCTGGCGCCGTTGATCTTTCTCAGCTCGCGCAGCGGGCCAAACAGTCGGCTCCCGCATCGCCGCTCGGACAGCGGACTGCGGGCGGCGCGTCGTATGTCATCGAGGTCACTGAGCAGACCTTTGAAGCCGAAACGATTCGCAAGTCAGTCAAGCATCCTGTTGTCGTCGAGCTTTATTCCCCGCGCGTTGCCACGGGGCAGCAGCTGTCCGATGCCTTGATCGAGATCGCAAACGCCTCAGAGGGCAAGTTCGTCCTTGCCCGGTTGAACGTTGACGCGGCGCCTGGGATCGTTCAGGCCCTTGGGTTGCAAGCCGTCCCGACCGTTATCGCACTGATCAACGGCCAGCTGGCTCCCCTCTTCCAGGGAGTGCTGCCAAAGGATCAGGTGCAGGCCGCCATCGATCAGCTGCTGACGGCCGCGGTAGCTAACGGAATCGTGGGACGCGCGCAGCCGGTCGGCTCGGAGCAGGCGACAGAGCCAGAGCCGGAGCCGGAGCCGGATCCCAGGTTCGCGGCTGCTGACGCGGCATTTGAGCGCGGCGATTTCGCTGCGGCGCGGGAGGAATTCGACAAGCTGCTCCAGGCCAACCCAAACGACACGGAAGCCCAGATCGGCAGGGCTCAGGCGGGACTGTTCGCCCGCGCGGCGGTCTTGGATCCACCGTCCACGCTCGCTGCCGCGGCGGACTCGGATGACCTGGATATCCAGCTAGCAGCTGCCGACGTCGAAATGATCACTGGGCAGGCGGAAGCTGCCTTCACACGGTTGATCGGAATGATCAAGAGCTTGTCCGGCGAGGAGCGGAACCAGGTTCGGGTACGCCTACTGGAGCTGTTTGAGACGCTCGGTAATACCGATGAGCGAGTCCTCAAAGCTCGCCGAGACTTGATGACCGTGCTTTTCTGACGTCGTTGAGTTGAGGCTGCTCGCGCAATGCCGACGGTTGAGGGAGTCAGCCGCATATGCTGGCGCGGTCCGTTCTGGCACTCAGGAGAGGCGGATGAGGCGTTTGCTTTTCGCCGCGGTTGCGGCGTTGATGTTGGCCGGCTGCTCAGATAGCCCGTCTGCCAACGACGCATCCTCTCCAACACAGCCGGAAACATCACCAGCTGCAAACAACGCGACGCCCATAGCCACGCCGTCACCGGTCATGGAGTGCCTGAAGGGCCGCTATCAGCTGGTTCGGTTCGTCGGCGTTGGTGCGAAGGGAACCTTTGGCACCGGGGAAGGCGGAGATGTCACAGCCACCTTTGACGAGCGGTCGTACCTGATGCGTGGCGCCGGAAAGGACCCGATCGAGCTGACACTGGCCGGACAAAATGCCGACCTGCTGGTCGATGGCACGATCAGCGGTGACTATCGCGCGGACGGCAACAAGGCGACCTTTATGGTGGGCAAGAGCACCGGCTCTGCCACGCTCGCCGTCGGATCGTCGAAGGAGTCGGTCTCAATAGCGCAGATCGACAACGTGCTCGCTCCCGACGGCGAAGCTGGACTGGCTTGCAGCAATGACGCGCTGACCGTCACCCTCCAAGACGTTCGACTGGAGTTCGACAAGGTCTGAACTACCTCGAGGGCGCATCCTCTTCGACCCGCTCAGACCATCGACAGCCTTAGTGCACGGCTAGCCATTAAGGCGTGCGGCCGTCCTCGGTGTAGGCCATCTGATCTGGACCGAGCGAAGCCGCTAGCACTAACCGTCGATGAGCGATTGGTGTGACCAGGCGGGCTGCGGTGTCGAGATCGACCAAGGCGACGCCCTTGATCTCGGTCGGCTGCAGCGACCAGGCGGCGAGATCGTCCTCCTCGACGAGGCCGCCGTCAAAGATCATCTCGATCGCGTCGTCCCAACCCAAATATGGAGGCATCCAGTCAACGACAAGAAGCCGGCCAACGCCCAGCTCGATGCCGAGTTCCTCGGCGACCTCTCGGATCGCGCCTTGTCGCGGCGTCTCGTACGGTTCGACGATGCCGCCAGGCAGTTCCCAGTCAGACTTGAACTGGGTTTCGCACAGCAGCACGCGCCCGAGTGGGTCTCGAAACAGCACGTGGGCTATCAGCCGCTTCTTCGGCAATGCCGAGTTCATCACCCCTGAGAAGCCGTGCGGCCCATACGTCTGGTCCGTTGCGAGACGTGCAAACAGGCAGATGTCCCCGTACGAACCGTTCGGGTGCTCGGCCGCCTGGCGGCGAATTCCCTCCAGCCGGAAGCCGGCGCGCAACACCGCCCGCCGCGAGGCATGATCTACAGCCGGAACCGATACCTCGAGACGTCGTAACCCGCGGCCGACTAACGCTTCGTCGGCTGCCGCTCGAAGGGCCCGCTCGAGTACCTCGGGACTGACCGATCCGCTCCAGTCGAACGTGCCGATTCCACCCTCCGAGACCTTGACGGTTAGGGCTAAGTCAGTCACGGTTTGCGTGCTGAGCTCGTTGAAGCGCGCTCTTTGGCAGGCGCCGTCCTGAGCTTGTCGCAGCGCTCAGAGCGCATGCGCTGGCGGCCAAATCCGGCTCGACTGTGCTCATGAATGACCAACGTAGTCGAGAGCCGCCAGGATGAGATCATGACTAACCCTGATGCCCGAGGCTGGCGCAGCAGCCTTCGCCGTCACGACGTCGTGGTGTTCATGCTGGTGGCCTTGATCTTGACGTGGCTGGTCTGGGTACCACGAGCCATGGGCACTCAGGTCGGGGTTCTCGGTCAGTTGTGGACCTGGATGCCTGCGGTCGCCGCCCTGGTTTGTGCTGCGGTCTTATATGGGCGGCTCGGCGTAAGCGATCTGGGTCGCCGACTGCTGCTGTGGCGGGTCAACTGGTGGTGGTATCCGGTTGTGCTGCTGGGTCCGCTGGTGTTTGCGCTGATGGTTGCGGGGATAGCGGTGTTGCTCGGCGAGCCGTGGGGTGCAGCGCGACCGCCCGCGATGACCCTGTCGATTCCTGTGCTTGCGTTGACGTTTCTGATTCTGGTGCTCACCGACGGATTCGGCGAAGAGCTTGGGTGGCGTGGGTACCTCCTCCCACGCCTCCTCAGCCGTTACCGTGCAATTCCCGCCAGTCTGATCCTCGGGCTCTATTGGTGGCTGTGGCACCTGCCGCTGGTCTGGACTGCCGGCGCCGCGATCGAGGGGCAACCGCTGTGGCTGTTGCTGGCTGACCTGATCGCCAAATCGCTGATCTTCACCTACGTATTTCTGGGAACACAGGGCAGCGTGTTGATCGCGATCCTGCTACACGCCGCGACCAACCTGTTTGCTTTTTCACCGTCTATCGGCCCGGATGGCGACCTGACGGTGCCGCTGGTGGCGCTGGCCATGAAGGTGGTGCTAGCTGCCGCACTATATGCGCGCCTGCCTCAATCGTTCACCGCTGCGCGCGGCAGTGGGTCAGTTGCCTTTCGCGCCTCAACCACTCCTACCGGGTAGGTCCGACGAGGACGGTGAGTCTGGCGTGTCAGAGCTCCTTTGGCCCGGCCGGCGAATCAGGACTGCCTGGTGAGTCCGGCGAATCAGGACTGTCTGGGGACTCCGGCGAATCGGGACTGTCTGGTGAGTCCGGCGATTCCGACGTCGTGGGAGTTGTTTCGCTCCTCGTCTCGGACTCCATATCGGACTCAGCCGCCGGAGGCTTGGCACGTCGGGGCTGCGTAGGTCCAGTCACGGCCTCGTCAGTCGTGGCGGCATGCGGTGATGCCACCTTGGCGACGGCCCGGACCGCTCGGGTGGCTTTCTCCGCCTCGAGCGGTTGCTCCTCATCCAGCTCTGGCTCAAGCCGCAGCCACACCGCACCAAGCGGCGGGATCGTTACCGAGGCTGAGGCCTTGTAGCCGTGTGAGGGCACCGGATGCGCAACGACTTGTCCTAGGTTGCCGATCGAGCCTGTTCCGTCGTACACCTCGGCGTCGGTGTTCAAGATCTCTTTCCAAACCCCCTCAGTGGGCAGCCCGATCTGGTGGTCTGGGCGTGGCTCGGAAGAGAAGTTGGTGATGCAGGCGATCATCTGACCATCGCCGTCGTAGCGGAGCCATGAAAAGATGTTCCCGCCATGATCGTCGGCATCGATCCAGGAGAAACCTGACGGATCAGTGTCCCGCTTCCACAAAGCGGGGTGTTCCTGGTAAATCGCGTTGAGGTCCTTGATCAGGCGCTGTACGCCGCGGTGTCCCCATTCGGCGCTCTGCCACCAGTCGATGCTGCGACTCTCGGAGAACTCCCGACGCTGACCGAACTCGGTGCCCATGAACAACAGCTTCTTGCCAGGGTGGGCCCACATGAAGGCGTAGAAGGCGCGCAGGGTGCCGAACTTGCGCCACTCGTCCTGTGGTGCGCGCTCGAACATCGAGCCCTTGCCGTGCACCACCTCGTCGTGACTTATCGGCAGGATGAAGTTCTCCGAGTAGGCGTACGCCAGGGCGAAGGTCATCTCGTGGTGGTGGAACTGCCGGTAGATCGGCTCGCGGCCCAGGTAGCGGAGGGAGTCGTTCATCCAGCCCATGTTCCACTTGAATCCGAAGCCCAGGCCGCCCTGTTCAACACTTTGCGTGACGCCCGGCCAGGAGGTTGATTCCTCGGCGACCATCAGAGAGCCGGGCTCGCGACCGTAAGCGTGAGCGTTGGTTCGCTGCAGCAGCTCGACCGCTTCCAGATTCTCGTTGCCGCCGTACTTGTTCGGCACCCATTGGCCGGCTTCCCGCGAGTAGTCCAGGTAAAGCATCGAGGCGACGCCGTCCACACGTAGCCCGTCGATATGGAACTCCTCCAGCCAGTAGTAGGCGTTGGAGATCAGGAAGCTCTTCACCTCGTTGCGGCCGAAGTTGAAGATGTAGGAGCCCCAGTCGGGGTGCCAGCCGAGCCTCGGATCCTCGTGCTCGTACAGCGCGGTTCCGTCGAAGCGCTGCAGCGCCCACGGGTCGGTCGCAAAGTGCCCGGGCACCCAGTCCACAATGACTCCAATTCCGGCCTGGTGCAGTCTGTCGACGAGGTGTCGGAACTCATCGGGTGACCCGAACTTCGACATCGGTGCGAAATAGCCGGTGACGTGATACCCCCAGGAACCTTCGAACGGGTGCTGGGCGACCGGCATGAACTCCACGTGGGTGTAACCCTGCCAGCTGACGTACTCGACCAGTTCGTTGGCAAGCTCGAGGTACGTGAGGCCTTGACGCCAAGAGCCAACGTGCACCTCATAGATGCTCATCGGCTCCGCATGCATCTTCTTTTGGCCGCGGTACCACATCCAGTCGTCGTCGCCCCAGACGTACTGGCTCTCAAAAACGATCGAGGCAGTGTGCGGGGCGGCCTCAGCGAAGCGAGCCATTGGATCGGCCTTGAGTCTCCAGACACCGTCGGCACCGAGTACCTCGAACTTGTAGAGGCTGCCGGTGCTGACTCCTTCGACGAACAGCACCCAGACTCCGGCTCCGGGCACCAGGTGCATGTAGTGCCCTTCTCCGTTCCAGTAATTGAAGTCACCGACGAGTCGCACGGCCTGCGCGTTAGGTGCCCAAACCGAGAATCGGGTACCGAAGATCGGACCATCTTCGGAGTCCTCGACGGTCATCTCCTGAGCGCCCAAACGGCGCCAGCACTCGGTGTCATGCCCCTCGTGGAAACCGGTGAGGTCCCAGCCAGTCAGACCGCCGGTCGGATCGTACGACATGAGCGCTACTCCTGTTCTCTGGTTGGGCTTACAAGCTCGCCCGGGGGCACCTGATTGCTGTCCGCGGAGGTCGGAGGAGGATCCGAACCTTCTGAGTCACGCTTGTCGGCCGCCAGGACGGCCACCGCGCGGAGCGGGATGCCGACCCAGTCAGGTCGGTTCCGTGTCTCATAGACCACTTCATAGATCGCCTTGTCCGCCTCGTACGCCCGCAGCACACCCGCGTCGGCCGTACCCAACTCCCCACCGGTGTAGCCGCGTAGAAAGGCGGCCCGACACTCGGTGGCCCAGGCTGCGCTATGTGGTCCAGGTACGCTCGCCGCCGCATAGTCGAACGAACGCAGCATCCCGGCGATGTCTCGCCAGACACTGTCGGGTGCGCGTCGTTCATCCAGGGCCTTTGCCGGCTCACCCTCGAAGTCGATGATCTTCCAGCCAGTCGGGGTACGCAGCGTCTGCCCAAGATGAAAATCGCCGTGCACCCGCTGAGTATCCAAGGTTTCGGCACCCAGCTGATCGAAGCAGCGGAGCAGTCCGGGAATATGTGGCGTCAGGGCCGGCGCAATGCCAGCCGCCTCGTGCAAACGATCCATCATGATCATTGCCGTCCGCGCGCCCAGCACCTTCTTCGTTGGAAAGGCCGAGTGCAGCGCGTGGTGGATTTCGGCGAGCGCCGTGCCGAGCGCCTCAGCCTCTGCCGCGAACTCCGTGGCGGACCAAGTCCCGGCGGAGGCAGTCACGGCCCGCAGTGAGTCAAGCGCCAAATCCCAGCCGTCAACGGCGTCAGGCAGCTTCT
>JAICEV010000014.1 GCA_025923975.1 Propionibacteriaceae bacterium | reverse complement strand
TCCACGAGATCGACCTGGCCGATCGGACGGTCACGGTCGGCCCGGGCATCAACATGCTGAAACTCAATGAGGAGCTCAAGCGGTACGGCGTCTTCTACCCAGACACCCCGGCGTCGTACCCGTGCTCCTTGGTGGGCGGACGGATCGCATGCAGCGGCTGGTCGCTGTTGGGCTCCCGCTTCGGGCATACCCGCGACCTGGTTGTGTCGTTCGAGATCGTGCTGCCGACGGGAGAGATCATCCGGGTTGGAGACGGCGGCGGGAAGAAGGTCCGCAAGTCCTCGACGGGCTACCACCTCAAGCAATTGTTCATGGGTCATCAAGGCACGCTGGGTGTCGTCACCGAAGCCACGCTGGAGCTGGTGCCACGGCCAGAGGCAGAGTTTGCCGCTTTCTTCGCCTTCGACGATTTCCTCAATGCTCATCGCACCGTGCACGGGATCGTCACCTCAGGTATCGCCACCCTCGCGGGGACTGTGCTCTTCGATGAGAAGAAGATCGAGTATCTGCGACGCGACGATGAGGCCTTCATCCCGATGCCGCCCTGGGTGAACTCCATCGTGGCAACGGCGCTGTATGGGACGAAGCCGGAGGTTCGCGAGGCGTCGAAGCTGCTGATGGATCTGGGGCGGAAGGAAGGCGGGCGCTACACAGGCGACGAGATGGCAGTCGGCGACTGGGCGTCCCGGCACGATCGCTACGCCAACCCGCTGCACGGGCGCCTCAAGGACGGCACCGTCGCCCCGATGTCCTGGCACTGCGAGGACGCGTCGCTGACATGGACCGTGATCCCGAAGGTGCGCGAGGAGTGGACGGCAATCACCCAGTCCTACATCGACAAGTACGGCATCTTCGACAACTGGGGGATCTACTGCTACACCAATGCGGCGTACAAGCCCTGGGGTGACTACCTCGCCGAGATCGACATCGGGATCTGGGAGGAGAAGCTCGACGACGAGACGTGGGCCGGCTGGGTCGACCTCAAGTCCGAGATTGCGAAGGTGTCGCTCAAGTACGGCGGTTCGATCACCGCCTGTCACGGCAGCACGCGAGCCGGAGACGCTGAGCTGGTTCCCGAAGAGATGGGCGGCGGCTGGGACGTGATGCTCAAGGTCAAGCGAGCACTGGATCCCAACAACATCATGAACCCAGGCAAGCAAATGCTGGACCAGGCCTACGAGAGCTGAGGGGCCAATCGATGCGACGGTTTGTTTACATGCAGGAGTACGTCCGCCCCGAGGCGACCCGGGTATCCGACGGTGTAGTCATCCGGCTGAGGCACTACGAGGTTGACCCGCAGCTGATGGGTCAGCAGTTCGACCAGCAGGACATGCCAGCCTGGGACACGCTGCGGATCGTCGATGATCGGAACGACCATCTGAACTGGATGCACGAGCACTTTGCCGACGAGACACTGGTCGCGGGCCAAGAGCACGAGCTGGATCTCGGGCCTGGCCAGCCGAGCGGCGAGGCGTATCCGGCGCCACCGGAGGCGCCAGCTCGCCACCCCAAACCAATCCTCCCCTACTGATCGACAAGCTCAGGGCGCGATGTTCGGTCCTCCCATCGGATCCGATGGTTGTTGATCCAGGCGGTGCTGCGGTCGGTGATCATGTAGCGGAATGCGAAGCGCAGCATCAGCTCCTGAAACCGTCGGCCAACCGGCCCGGGAATCTTCGAGCTGCTGCTCCGCGCGCCTGCTGCGACGATCTTCTCCACTCGCTCCCGGCGCGCCTTCTCGTACGCGGCGAAAGCAGCAGGTAGGTCCGCATGATCACGAAGTGCCTGTGCGAGCACGACGGCGTCCTCCAAGGCCATTGACGCACCCTGGCCCGAACTCGGCGACGGCGCATGCGCGGCATCCCCGATGATCACCATCCGGCCGCGGAACCAGGTCGGCACGTGACCGAGGTCGTAAGTACTGTCGCCCGCCAGCTCCAACCGCCCAGTGCTGATCAGCTCCGCTGCCGGACCAGCGTCGCCTTGGACCAGGGAAAGCAGCCGGCGAGCCCACTCTTCTTCGGTCGTGCCATGCCGCTGTTCGCGGGTGATCTCCGGCTCGGGCACGTTGACGAACCACACCACATCGCCAGCAGGCGTCGGATGTGCGCCGAAGAACGCCCGACTCCCGAAGATGAAGTGCCACGCCTCGGACTCAAGATCATTAGCGATCGGGGTGTGCCGTGTGATCCCTCCGAAGTTCGTCAGCCCGACATACCGAGCTGCGGGCGCCTGCGCGTCAATAGCTTGGCGAACCCGGGAATGGACGCCGTCAGCTCCGATGAGCAGGTCTGCGCTGAGCACGGTGCCGTCGGTCAGGGTCGCCCCGACATGGTCGCCGGCATCGGTCACCTCAGCGACCTCCGCACGACGGCGTACCAGGATGCCTCGACGTTCGGCCTCGCGTTCAAGTCGGGCGGCCAGCCAGGAGCGCTTCATGGTCAATGCGACCAGGCCGTTGTCGAGCGGACGCCCAAGGCCTACCGTGCCGAGCCGTCGGCCGGTTGCGCCGTACATGACGTTCGCGCGTGACGGGACTGCTTCGTCCCGCACCGCCTCAAGGACGTCGATCGCCTCGAGTGCGTCGAGTCCGTTGGGTGCCACGGTGAACCACGATCCGGCCCCGGGGTCTACTACCGGTCGGCGTTCGAGGACTTCCGACTCAATGCCGGCCTTGGCCAGCGCAAGCGCTGCCGCCGGCCCGGCAATGCCGCCTCCCACCACAAGTGCCTTCATCCTGCTATCCTTCCTTACGAATATCGTATCTTTCGATTTTCGAAAGGTTAGCACGATGGCCCGAAAGCGCCAAGAGCTCGTCGATGCATTGGGGTTGGCCGTGCAGCGCTACCAGCGCAGCACCCAGGCCTTCGACGACACCGTCGGTCGGCTTTTGGGCCTGGGCCCATCGGACGTTCGGTGCCTGGACTGGCTGGCTGATGGACCGAAGACGGCGGGCCAGCTGAGTAAGGCAACCGGCCTGCGACCAGCGGCCACCACGGCACTGATCGACAGGCTGGTCGTGAAGGGACTCGTCGAGCGGGTGCCCGACAACACCGATCGACGGCAGGTGCTGGTTCAGATGACCGAGGAGGGGCACGCCCGCACTTGGGAGCTTTACGGACCGTTGGCCATGGAGGGTCGCGAGCAGCTCGCGCGACTGCGCATCTCGGACCTGGAGCTGATGCTCCGCCAGCTGGAATCGATGCGTGAGCTCACCGACAAACATCGAGCGGATCTCGGAGGGTGAGGTATGGCGGTTGACTCCGGGCACCAAATGAGAGTGGTAGTGCTGCCAAAGTCGGCTCTGCGTAATGCTGAGATAAGCAAGATCGTCCAGATGGAGCTTGGCGCCGGCTGGCACGTACAGCGGCTGACACCAGGCAGCCGGCTAGTGCTGTTGATCGGCCGGAGCGAGCACACCGTCGGTACGCCCGGGCATGCCCGCAGCTCGCACGAGGCAGCTCTGGCGTTGTACCGCAGCAACCAATTCCGCCGGGTTGAGGCTGATGTCCCGGTGCCTATCGATGTTGACCCACCCGTCGGCGCTCTCGTCGACAGCCCGTGTGCGAACGACCCGCCGCCACTGGATTGGGTCCACACAATCGTGCACTGGCCAGAGGCGATGGCGGAGATGTCGGACGCCACCCGCGGTGGTGTCGGCATCAGCATCGGCCAGCCTGACTCCGGCTACACGCTGCATCCGAACCTCGGGGCGGCGGGACTTGATCTCGACCGGGACCGCGACGTCATCGACGGCGATGACGACGCGCTCGATGATCTGATTCCCAACCCTGCGTGGCCGTTGCCCAACCCGGGACACGGTACGCGGACCGCGAGCGTCATCGTCGGACAAGGGACGCCAACCGAAGGCATCGTCGGCCTTGCCGGCCGCGCTCGCCTGGTGCCGATCCGCGCTACTGAAAGCCTGGTTCAGGTGTTCGACTCCGATGTGGCCAAGGCGGTCGCGCATGCCCGGCAGGTGGGCTGTCATGTGGTGACGATGAGCCTTGGCGGCAAAGGCTTCTTCGGGCTGAAGAATGAGATACAGCGGGCGGTCGATGCCGGCATGATCGCGATGGCGGCGGCCGGCAACTATGTACGGATAGTGACCGCGCCTGCCAGCTACGACAACTGTCTGGCGGTGGCCGCCACAGGGCCTGGAGACGCCCTCTGGGTTAACTCCTCCCGAGGGCGGGCGGTCGATGTGAGCATGCCCGGGTCGTGCGTGTACGTCGCGGCGTACAACGACAAGACCCCCCTTGTCGGTATGGGCCATGGCACCTCGTTCGCCGTCGCACACCTGGCAGCGGCTGCTGCCTTGTGGCTGGCACATCATGACCGCCAGACGCTGATCAACGCCTACGGCGCGAAGCGCATCCAGGCCGTGTTTCTGACAACCTTGCGCCAGCCGGGCGTGTGCGTCGTACCGCCAGGCTGGGATCCCGATTATGGCGTGGGTCGGGTCGATCTGTTGGCTTTGTTGAAGGCCCCGCTGCCGCAACCCTCAGACCTAGTGGAGGTCGGCGCCTTCGGTGCCGCCGACGACGACGCAGTAACCAGGATCGCGGCCATGATCAGCGCCGATCCGGTGAGGGTGCAGACTCGGCTTGCCGAGCTACTCCAGGTGTCGACGTACGAGGAGCTGGATCGGACCATCGCCGAACACGAAGGCGAACTGCTCTATCTCGTCCTCGCCGATCGAAGATTTAGGGAGTCGCTGGCGCGGCCCGGTTCGACGGGTGCCTTCGCTCACAAGATCAACGTTCCCGGCGTGACCACTGACTTGGGCGTAAGGCTTGCTACCTGACACTTGCGGAGTCAAGAATTCTGCGTGGTCGCCAGATGAGCCGGACGCAGATGATGATCACCCAGATCCAGAAGGCGAAATACGGCAGGTACCAGATCTCCCACGTCCAGAAGAATCGCAAGACGACGAGCCCCAGCCCGCTTGCGATTGCCCACCAGCCGAGCCAACGACCGGGCTTGCTCTGCGCTTTGCCGCGTCAGCTGTCTTGAGACGGCAAACGAGTGTCCGATTGAGACCTTTGGCACCTGTTGGTCATCTCGAGACGGCTGGCGATGATCGGCTAGCCGAAGATCGCCTGAACGGCAGCCGGCAAGATCACTAGATAGAGCAACAGGTTAAGCACGATCAGCATCGGCAGGATGAGTAGGGCAATGAGCAGCCCCATCAGCCGCATGACGACCCAGAGTGGTCGCTGACGACGCCTCGCGGTGATGACAACCGGGGTGCGGTGCTCGATGGTCATGGTTCGGTTATGGAGACCCGACTGATCTCCACCCTGCCGAGTACTGGGTCACCAGTCCGGCTATGCCGAACGGCCCGCGTCCAACCCGAAACCAATGCAAGTCGCGCACGACCCGCTTTCCACTCCTGATGCACGGCTAGTGCACGCTCCGCGGCGTCGCTACGAGACTCGGCGACCCGGAGTCGCGCGTGGGCGAGTTCGTGAACGAATACCGCCCAGCGGCACTGGTCGCGGGCTGCAGCGTACGCTCTGGCACCCGGCTTGTGCTGGCGCGCGGCGAGGGCAGCGGCGCCCGCCAGTTCCCCCAGCGCGAGTCCGGCGAACATCAGCATTGAGGACAGCCGGCTGGCCCCATCGGGCAACGGCACGAGCGCGCCGACTGCGACACTCTTCACCGCTACCCCTGCGATCAACGCCAGCGAGGCGCAGGCCAGACACGGCGCGATGATCGAACTCGTCGCTCGATGTGTCGGGGACGGCAACCGATCGGCCGGGGCCGAAGACAGCCAGGCGCCGACAGCGATCTTGGTCGCCAACACGAAGACCGGCCCGAAGGCGAGCGGCAGCAGCCACGCCTCCAGCGGCGCCAGGTCGGCGCTGGCGAGGATGCTGCTAATGGTGAAGAAGCTTGCGAACATCAGCAAGGCTGTGATCAAGAAGGCGCCGATCCGGCCATAGGGCCGCCGGACGGCAGGAGTGGCTGCGAGGTTGCTTCGGGCCCGCTCGACGGCGCAGGCCGTCCGCTCAGTCACTGCTGCCCAGTAACGTCGCCGCGCCATGCGCCGCGCAAGACGGGTATGCAACCTCCGATCCCAGCAGGTTTGGGTGCGGCGTACGCCCCGGCGATGCCCGGCGAGCAAGTCGCTCGCCTGCTGTGCCGTAAGGCCGGTCGCGATGCTGGGGTCACGACGAGAGGCCTCGTCGACCAGTGCTGTGACCAGGTGCGGGCTCATGGCGATACCTCCGGTTTCGAGCTATAGCCCTGAGTGGAGACCACCACCTGCCGCGCCCCCTGCATAGTCAGCCAGGCGTGCCAGCGGCGAGCCAGGCGGTCTACCTCGCGGGTACTGGGCGGCGGCTCGGTCTGCCCAATCCCGTACATTTCGATGCTGTTGAAGCTCGACAGATCAACGGAGACCGCCATCTCGGGCAAGGCGATACCGTCGGACAACATCAGCCCCTCGCGCCGGCCCTCCGTCAGCGGTGCCGCATCTGCAAGAGCGACATAGCCACCGACTACCGACGTACCAGGTCGAACCATCGGCGGCCGTCCGTTCTGGACGGCTAGCCAGACCTGATCGCGTGCCACTTGCTTGAGGTAGGCAACCTTGGCCGCTCGGGCGGCCTTGTTTCGGTAGCGCACGGCCATCACCGGGCACTCGACGACGGTGCGGGCATTTCCGGCCGACCCACCGAAAACGATCACCCGAAGCGCGGAGTTTTTGTCGATCGCATGATCAACTGTGAGCGCAATCTGCTTGGCGATGAAGGCCCGGGAGGCCACGCGATCACCCATGAACGAACCAGAGCCGTCAACCACCAGGCTGATCTCTGAATCCGGTTTCGCTTGCGGATCCACCAGCTGGTGCATTGCGTTAGGACACAGCGTCCCAATGGCTGACGCGGTGTTCCTCGTAAGGGTGCCGCAGGCTCCAAAGAGCAGGCCGAGCAGTGCCAGCAAGGTGACCAGCAGGGCGTTGCGACTGTTCATCCTGATGCCTCCTCCTCTTGTCTTGGCGCCTCAAAGCGGTATTTGATTGGCACTCAGCAAATGTCGGATTTGCCACGGATTACAGGGGAGTCAGCAGGAGTTATGCCGGATCGATAGGAGGGTTAGCTCTTGGCTGAGCAGGCGAAACCCAAGGGCGGCGGCACCGAGTCGTTGACCCGCCAGGATCGCCTGCTCTACGTCTTAGTCGAGAACTTCCAACCGGTATGGCGGGAGATCGAGGAGGCCGGCGTGTTTCGGCGCCGCGGACTTGCTTCTCGAGACGGGCTGCTGGTGCCTCAGCATGTGATGATCGGGCTCGTCATGCTGCGCGGGCTGCTGGCCGAGGATGGGCACGACGTAATCACGTGGGCAGAATTGGCCGCTAGCCGCGAGGCCGACCAGGAGTTGGCGCGGCAGTTCAAGCGCTGGATGAATGCGCTGACCGATTATTTCAACGGAACACGGGCGCTCAGCCGCGCCGATGTTGGGCACCTCGCGCGCGGTCTTATGCTCGCTCACCCTAGGCCTGATCTCACTGCAGACACCCTCGCTGGCGAACTGGTGGGTTACGCCCGTCCCGAGCCATCGGCCGCAAGCCGGGAGCAGCGCGCGGATCTGGTCTCCAAAGCGGTCCAGCGGCCGCAAGCTGTCACGGTGTCAGACGCCTTCCTCGCCGACGTGCCGCCGTTGCTGGCCAGCAGCTTTCAGCGTCGAGAGGTCCAGCAGCAGGTGACGGAGATTCTCCGGACGCTCGGGCATCCTCCGCTGGTCCTGTCCGGACCTGCGGGAGTGGGCAAGAGCCAGCTGGCGGCCGCGGTTCTCGAGGATTTCGCTCCCGACAAGGTGATCTGGGTCAGTAACGCGGCCTCTCGCTTTGCGGTACTGGAGGCGTACGCCCGAGCCGCCCAGGCCCTTGGTCTGGCGACGCCGGACCCAGGCAATCTTGAGGACTCTGCTCGGAGTCTGATGCGAGCCCTGCGGCGCTCCGACTTCGACTGGTGGATCGTGCTTGACGACGTCGATGATCCGGCCGATCTTGTGGGTTTGTGGCCGGGTGGCGCCCGGGGCCGGACGCTGTGGTTGACCCGCCGCCGCGGCCGGGATCTGGAGGGTGAGGGCCGCCAGATCGTCACCGTCGAAGGCTTCTCGCAGCGCGAGGGGCAGCGCTATCTACGGAGCCGCCTTGGGACTGCCGTCGAGGCAGGCGAGATGGTCAGCCACACATTTGACGAGGTGGACGGCCTGGTACACGATCTCGGCGGCACGCCACTTGCCCTCGCTCTAGCCGCGAGCGTCTTGCGAGAGAACCGCTATACCTGTGCGAATTACCGCCGCCTGCTTGCCAAGCAACTGGACGGCCTGGACGGCCTGTTCCCCGCCGAACAGACTGCGGAGGGGTACGAGTGGCCGCTGGTCGCAGCGTGGGCCATTTCCCTGAACCGGGCAGAACAGCGGGACCCAACCGGGCTGGCCAGCTGGGCTGCCCTGATCATCGCGGTACTCAACCCCGCCGGTGTGCAGGCCAAGATCATGGTGACGGAAGCCGTACGCCGTTTCCTGGCTGCCAAGGGTGAGCGGCGCGAAGAGCTGGCCAGCATTGATGACCTGACCCGCACCACTCGGGCGCTGGAGTCGTACAGCCTCGTCGGCTGCACCCGATACGACACCGGGACTGAGTTGAAGATTCGCGAAGTGCAGATGCACGCCTTGACTGCCCGGATGACCCGGCTTCATATGGGGCCGGCGGCCGTCACCGAGGCGGTGGTCGCCGCCGCCGACGCTTTGATGGAGCTATGGGGAGAAGTGGAAAACAACCCCCGCGGCAACCTTGATCTGCGTGGACATGCGATCTGGCTCGAGCGGCTGCGGTGGGAGGCGCTTGCGTCGCCCGCCGGGGTGCATCCGGTGCTCATCCGGCTTGGCTGGAGTCTCGGTGAGACGGGCCGTCCGCACCGTGCGGCGCGGTACTTTGAACGGCTGGCTGACCGGATAGAGCCGATGCTAGGGAGCGGCCATCCGGCAGTTGAGGACGTGCAGTACGCCCGCGGTGTCTGGCATCGCAAGGAGGGCAAGATCGCCAAGTCCATCCGCGAGCTGACTGCTCTGCGAGATGCGATGATCATCGAGGGGATCGAGGACGAGCGTCGCGCAATCAAAACGCGAGCCGAGCTGGCAACATCTCAGGGCTGGTCGGGCCAGGTGCACACGGCCTGTCGAGACCTGACGCAGATCATTGGTGATGCTGAGAAGGCTCTGCCGCACGACGACCCTTTGATCTTGCACGTTCGTTATACCCACGCCGTCTGGACGGGCCGGGGCGGCCAGCACAGTGCTGCGGCAGCGCTGTTGACTGAGGTGCTCAAGAGCCAGCGGCAGATCCTGGGAGATGATCACATCAGCACGTTGAAGACTCGACTGGAGCTGGCCGTGTGGATTGGTCAAAGTAGCCACGACCGTGCGCTGCTGCAGCTGCTTGATCAGCGCGATGACTGGATTAGGGTTTGCGGGCCGGACCATCCGTACACGCTGCGTATGCAGCACATCCTCGCGCAGTACCGCGGCAAGATCGGCGATCTGAACAGGGCGCACACCGAGATGCGGGCGGTCTACCGACGCCGGCGCCGGGTCCTGGGTGATCGTCATCCCGACACGCTCAAGAGCCGACAAGACTTGGCGGTACTGCGCGGACAGCTCAATGACCCGCAGGGCGCTGTGTTCGATTTGATCAAGCTGTTACGCGATCGCCTCAAGATTCAAGGGATGCGATCGATCGAGACGTTCCGCACCCGTCGGCAGCTGGCCGAGTGGATCGCCCGGGCCGGTCACCCTGAGACCGGACTTGCGGAGCTGCGCTACCTCGAGGCCGACCTTGCCAGGTTTGTGGAAAATGGGCATCCCGAACTGGCCGAGGTCGCGGCAACGATCGCTGAACTCAGCTGAATGATCATCGGCCGGGTTGACGGCTGCGCCTCGCCTGTGTTGGCTTGACGGGTCAAGCGCACAGCGGACGCTTCAGTTCGCCACCTCACGGCTGGCACGCGGCTGCCGGCGAAGCCGGTCATGCAGCTTCGATGACGGGAGCGCCGGGCAGGCTCAGGAGGGCTTGATACAGCTAGCCAAGCGCGGCATGACCGGCACGTTCTTCGTCATGACCGTTGTACTGGGAAAGCCGAAATGGATGAGCATCCGAGACATCCGTCGGCTGGCCGACGCCGGCATGACAATCGGTTCGCACACCTGGGACCATCATGCTGTCAGCGATCTTTCGGGCAAGGCCTGTAAGGTTCAGCTTGACCAAAGCCGTGAGACGCTGCGCAAAGCCAGTGGGCAGTCGGTCGAGCACTTCGCCTACCCGTACGGGGTCGTCAGCGACAAGGCATACCGGCACCTGTCAAAGGCTGGGTACAAGACTGCGTTCCAGCTGGAGGCAAAGCGGCTCGATTCATCGGCTCCGCTGTACACACTGCGCCGCACGCTCGCAGTCTCCACGTGGAGCGGCGCAAAGTTACTTCAACACCTGAAAAGGCACCACCCCTAACGCCTCTTGGACCGGCCCTTGGCTGGCAGGCTGTCTTCCGTGCGCCGCTTCACACAAGTCGATGTCTTCACCAACGAACTGACATTTGGAAATCCGGTCGCTGTAGTCCACGACGCCGACGATCTGACCACGCAGGAGATGGCCGACCTCGCACGGTGGACCAATCTGAGCGAGACGACTTTCTTGCTGACGCCGACCGATGAGCAGGCCGACTATCGACTAAGGATCTTCACCCCCAGCACGGAGCTGCCGTTTGCCGGCCACCCGACCCTGGGCTCCGCCCATGCCTGGTTGGAGGCGGGTGGCATGGCCAAAGACGCCGAGAGCCTTGTCCAGCAGTGTGGAGCCGGCCTGGTACCGATCCGGCGCTACGACACCCGGCTCACCTTCGCGGCACCGCCATTGATCCGGGGCGGCGACGTCGACGCTGAAGACCTGACAGAGATCATCGCCTTCCTCGGAATTGATCGTGACATGGTCGTGGATGCGCAGTGGGCCGACAACGGCCCCGGCTGGGTGGCGTTATTGCTCACCGACGCCGAGACGGTCCTAGCGCTGCAGCCGAAGGCTGTCACCCCCGGCCGGCTCAGCGCCGTCGGCGTCATTGGACCGTATTCGCCTGGATTGGAAGCGGATTTCGAAGTCCGCGCCTTTACGGCGATGGTCCCGCAAATCGAAGACCCCGTGACCGGCAGCCTCAACGCCGCACTCGGTCAATGGCTGATTGGTACTCAGCGAGCGCCCAGCTCCTACGTCGCTTCCCAAGGAACCGCCATCGGTCGGCGAGGCCGGGTATACGTGACCCAGATCGGCGACGAAATCTGGATCGGTGGCGACACCGTAACGGGCGTGACCGGCATGGTGCACAGGTAGACCTTCCACCGTGCTAAGCGCCCTCGCGCACAACGACATATGAGTACTTGGTACGCGCACTTGGGAATCGGTCTACGAAGGGAGCGGCCGCAGGCAGTGACAGCTCGGCCAGGCGAGCGTTCAGGGCAGCGGCGAGGACGTTGTGCTTCTGATTTGAGAGGCGGCTCTTTCCGGTGAGATGTGCCGCGATGACCGGACCACTGAGGTCCTCCCCCAGCGCGGCCGCCCGATTCGAGAGATCGTCGAGGGTCGTCCTGCATGCAACGAACGCCTCGAACAGACGCTGCAGCGCCTCGCTGTCAATCTCATCAGCCTTACTACCGGATCCGAGGAGAGCTGGAGACTTTTCTTTTTGGGCCATGGCCGAACCTGAGGGTGGGAAGTCCCGGTTACTTACCTCGGCGCAAGCAGCCATCATGGAGAAGCGGCCAACAGATACAGCGTCTCCAGCCCGAGGACGGCTGTGTTCTCAGCGACCACAACATTACACCCCCCGCGGCAACCGGTTGCTACCCGGTAGCCTCAACGCACACACTCAGTCAATGCCGATCGCGGGTCGGGTTAAGTGAGTGCCGCACTGCTGTGGGGAATTCTCGCCGCCTCCTCGCTGGTGCTTGGCGCTCTCCTCGGCCTGGCGCGACAGTGGCATAGCGGCCTGATCGGTGTGGTGCTCGGCTTCGGGGCGGGGGCGCTGATCTCGAGCGTCTCGTTCGAGCTCGTCCAGGAAGGGTTCCGGATTGGCGGGCCGCTGCCGTTGGCAGCAGGCATTGCTGCCGGAGCGCTGGCCTTCTTCTTCGCCGACCGCGCGGTAATCGTGGACGGTTTCGCCGCTGGAGCGCTGCTGGTCATGCTGGTCGGATCGATGATCCCCGAGGCCACTGCCAAGGCCGGTGAGAAGACCGGGCTCGCAGCCGTGCTCGGATTCGCCGTTGCGGCCGGTCTGTCTGCACTCTCCTGACGGGAGCCGCCTCGCCGACTAACCCCGGCGGAGGCGCCTCATGATCGTGTTGCGGACTTTGGCGATGCGCCCAAACCGTGCACGGCTATCGGTCGGGTATGCGTCTCCGTCGCGATCGGCATCCGGTATTGCCAGGCTTCGGGCGAGTTCGATCACCTCGTCGTCATTGAGTCCTTGGGAGACTAGCCGCTCGGGATGTTCGGGATCACGGGTGAACACGTACAGTCGATCGCCCTGCTGGGCCAGGACAATGTCAGCGCTCAGGTCGGCGGTCTCGGTGCTGCCCGATGCGCTGTAGTGCGTGACCGTCAACAGCGCACTTCGCTCCGCGTCCGCGAGCACTTCACCGGGTTCGGCGGAGTCGTGCTCGGCCTCACCGTTCGGCAGTCGCTCACGCAGCCGGCGGAGCGCCTCGTCGGTCCGCCGCAGCGAAAGCTCGTGTACGCCGAGGGCGTCGATCAGCACCTCGAGGGCGACCCCCTCGGGCTGCGGGAGCAGCAGTGTCCGCCACGGTTGCCCTGGCTCGGTGCCGGTGACGCGCACATCGATGACCGACCGCGCCCGTTGCTGGAAGACGACGGCGATGCCCAGATCTCCGCGGACCTGCAGGCTTTCCGTTTCCGGCAATGCCACGAGGAGCTGGCGCGCGGCCAGGGACCGTACGGCCTCACCGACTTCGGCTTCAGACGGCATCTCGTCGAGGAAGTCGACCACGGCATCAACGGCAACCATCTCGGCCAGGCTGTAGCCGCCGAGCGGCACTGGTCCGGTGCTCACCAGATGGAGCACAGCATCGATCAAGTCCGGCGGCAGGCCGATATCCGACGGGACGCCGATGTCTAACTCTTGCTCGGTCATAGCGCCCTTTGGCCTGCCGTCGGTACGCGCACCGCCAAGCGCAATCGACGGTCGCCCACCGCCACCTCGATCGGTCGCGCGGCCCTCACTGTGGGCAGTGCCCAGCCGCCAGACCGGCCTCCGGCTGAGAGCAGTCGGCGAGCCAAGGCCGCTCCGGTCTCGGTGACCCATACCTGCGAGTTCCCAAACAGCCCTCGACCGCGTCCGCGTCCCGGTCCAGGCATCAGCTCGGCGAGAGGGTCTTCCCGGAGCGGCCCAAGGAATCGGCGGACGAGGCCCGAGTGCGTTGCGTCGTAAACGTCCTGATCTTCTGAATCCAGTCGCGCCAGCGTTGTGGTCAGCGTCTGGTTCGTGCCCTGCGGCAGCGGCACCGTGGTACTGAGCCGGGGAGTGAGGTACATCGGGCGCCGCTCGGTGACCGCCGAAAGTCCCCACGGCCCGACATTGCGCTTGGTCACGCGGTAAACGATGAAGTCCGCCAGGTGCTGCACGTCGTTCCACGTCGGCAGCCGGTGACCCGCGCCGAACGCCGCCGGGGTTTTCTCCAGCTGAATCCAGGTGCCGTTCGCGGTCCGCCCGTGAAGTTTCTCGCGGACCAACGGCCCATGCATGCCCAGATCCGGATAGCTCCGCTTGTCGATGGTGCGGTGGTGACTGGACAGCCGCTCGCGGGTCACCTTCGGAAACCGCCAGCGTTCGTAGAGATCGGGATCATCGATGAGGACATGCCCGCCCCATAGCACGTCGCGGAGCTGATTGACGTCGAGGCCATGCGCCTCAAGGTCCGCGAGCACTGCCGCCTCCTGGGGCGTAAGGCTTTTGGCCGCCTGGACCAATCCCCGGCGGTAACGGCCATGACGGGTGGTCAGCTGGACGAGCAGGCGAACCCTGGTGCGTATCCGTTCGGCTTGGTCCTCACTGACCTCGGCGCGGCGTGGGGCCGCCCTGACCGACGTGCGTCGCACCTCGCCAGGCTACTAGCCTGAAGCGGGAGCCTCGGAGGATCCTGCTGCTATGCGCACCGTACCTGTACTGACCGGCGCCGAAGCGGCCCAGCTGATCACCGGCTCGGCTGTCATCACGATCTCGTCCTCGTCTGGGCTTGGCTGTCCCGACGCCGTCCTGGAAGCGATTGGGCAGCGTTATGAAGAGACCGGTTCCCCAGCAAACCTCACGACCCTGCACCCGATCGCCGCCGGCGACATGTACGGCATCAAAGGCATCGACCACCTGTGCCGGCCGGGCCAACTGCGCCGGGTGCTTGCCGGCTCCTATCCGTCTGGTGGGTCAAAGCTTGATCCGCCGCTGATTCGGGAATTGATTCACAATGATCAAATCCAAGCTCTCAACATCCCGTCCGGCGTGCTGTTCCAGATGCATCGAGCCGCCTCCACTGGGCAGCCGGGCGTAATGACCGAAGTCGGGCTTGGCACTTACACGGACCCGCGGCTGGAGGGTGCCAAGATGAACGCCGTCACCGAGGACTTCGTCCAGCTTATGAAGGTCGACGGCAACGAATATCTCTTCTACCCGGCGATCAACGTCGACGTGGCGATCATCCGAGCCACCACCGCCGACCCCTACGGAAACCTTTCCTACGAGGAGGAGTGCAGCACGCTTGGGGCACTGGACCAGGCGTACGCCGCCCACAACAGCGGCGGCATTGTGATCGCTCAGGTCAAGAGGTTGTCCGAGACCCAGCTGGCCACTCAGGTCGTTCGCGTCCCCGGGATCCTTGTCGACGCGATTGTGGTCGACCCGGATCAAATGCAGACCACCCAGACCGTCTACGACCCGGCGCTTTCGGGAGAGATCCACCGCGACCTCGATGACATTGAGCCTGTTGAGTTCGGCCTGGAGAAGGTGATCGCCCGCCGGGCGGCGGCTGAGTTGCAGGTCGACGCTGTCGTCAATCTCGGTTTCGGAATCTCCGCCGCCATCCCGAGAGTGCTGCTTGAGGAGGGCCACGCCGCGGACATCACCTGGGTGATCGAGCAAGGTGCGGTCGGTGGGTTCCCGGCGACCGGGTTCGCGTTCGGCTGCGCATTCAACCCGCAGGCCCTGGTACAAAGCATTGATCAGTTCACACTGCTGCAGGGCGGCGGCTTCGATGTGGCGATGTTGTCGTTCCTTGAAGTGTCAGGCGCTGGGGATGTGAATGTCTCCTACCTCGCGGCGCGGCCGCATGTCACCGCAGGCGTCGGCGGCTTCAGCGACATCATCACTCGCGCACCCAAGATCGTTTATTCCGGTTACTTCACTGCCGGCAAGAAGGACATCCAGATCGAAGACGGCCAGCTCAAGATCATCTCTGATGGCGCGATCGCCAAGTTCGTCCCCGAGATTGCGCAGGTCTCTTTCTCGGGTGAGATGGCTCGCAGACGTCGTCAGGAGGTTCTGTACGTCACCGAACGCTGCGTGATCGAGCTGACCGAGAACGGGCTCACCGTAATCGAGATCGCACCCGGAGTTGATCTTGAGACAGACATTCTCGCCAAGTCCGGAGTGCCACTGCTGGTGAGCTCGGACCTACAGCGGATGTCCCCGGCTTTGTTCCGGCCTGAACCAATGGGATTGATCTTGTCCCGCAAGCCCTCCCGGATCGCCCACCTCCTGCGGCAGTCCGTCCCTCATCGATAGGAAGCGTCCATCATGCTCGCCACTCACTACGACTACGTGATCGTCGGCGCCGGTGCCGCGGGCTGCGCCGTAGCCAACCGCCTCTCGGCCGACTCGAACACCACAGTGCTGCTGCTTGAGGCCGGCGGCAAGGACTGGTCCCCTCTGGTCCACATGCCTGTCGGATTCACCAAGCTCGGCGGCCCCCGCTACAACTGGGAGTTCTCGACAGTCCCGCAGCCGCAACTGAACAACCGGGAGATGTGGTATCCCCAGGGCCGGACGTTGGGCGGCAGCACGTCGATCAACGCGATGATCTACATCCGTGGACAGAAAGAGGACTACGAGGCTTGGGCGGCACTCGGCAATAAGTACTGGGGTTATCAAGAAGTGCTGCCCTTCTTCCGGCGGGCCGAGGCCAACGAGCGCCTCAATGACCGGTACCACAGCAGCATCGGCGCGGTGAACGTCACCGAACAGGTCCAGCACAATCCATTGAGCAAGGCCTTCGTACGCGCTGCGCAGGAGCTCGGTGTGCCCTTCATCGCCGATTTCAATGGCGCGGTCCAAGAGGGCGTCAGCTGGTACGACGTCACCCAGAAGAATGCACGTCGGCAAAGCACTGCCACCGCATACCTGAAGCCGATCCGGTCGCGAAAGAACCTGACGGTCGTTGCCCACACGCTGGGTCGCAAGATCATCGTGCGGAACGGTCGAGTCACCGGTCTAGACATGTTGATCAAGGGCAAGCCTGAGCACGTCCAGATCGATCGTGAGTTGATCTTGAGTAGCGGCGCAGTCAATTCGCCGCGGTTGCTGCTGCTCTCGGGCATTGGGCCGGCCGATGAGCTACGGGCGCTCGGCGTCCCGGTCGCCCACGACCTGCCGGGCGTCGGCAAGAACTTGCAAGATCATATGGACGTCTACCTCACGGCTGTGACTACTCCGGTCAGCTACAACGCCTCCGACCGGCCCGATCGCGCCGTGCTTGCCGGTCTGCAATACATCACTACCAGGACCGGGCCGATAACTGCATCTGTCTGTGAGGCGGGCATGTTTGTGCGCAGCACGCCGGATGTGGCGACCCCTGACATCCAGATGCATGCCCTGCCGGCGTACGTGATCGATCATGGAAGGATGCGGATCAAGGGCCATGGCATGACGATCAACACCTGTCATCTCCGACCCCGCAGTATCGGATCGGTCACGCTGCACACCGCGAACCCTGATGACTCACCTGCCATTGACCCTGCATTCCTCACCGACCCGTACGACTGGGAGAAGTCCTTAGAAGGTTTCCGTTGGGGCCGGGAGATGATGCGCAGCAAGACGTACAAACCGTTCGTTTTGAAGGAGTTTCTTCCGTCGGCGAACGTCAAGACCGACAAGGAAATCCGCGACTACGTCAGGCAGTGGGCCAAGACCGACTACCACCCGGTCGGCTCATGCAAGATGGGCGAGGACGACCTTGCCGTTGTTGACCAAGAACTGAAGGTCCGCGGTATGGATGGCCTCCGGGTGATCGACGCGTCGATCATGCCCAAGTTGATCAGCGGCAACACTATGGCCACATCGACCATGATCGGTGAGAAGGGCGCCCACCATGTGCTGCACGGCCTCACTCCGCCCGACCCGAGCGACGGTCCGACATGAGTGAATCGGCCGTGCCGGAGATTGCAGAGATCAGCGTCGAGGTCGACGTGGTTGCCACGATCTGCCTCAACCGCCCCGCCAAGCACAATGCGCTGACTCCTGAGATGCTGATGCAGCTCGAGCAGATACTGATCGACGTCGACACCGACCGAACGACACGTGTGGTCGTCGTTACTGCCGCCGGCGACCGTTCCTTCTGCGCCGGCGCCGATATCAAGCGCTTCAAGGTGTTGAAGCCACTCGACATGTGGGCGCAGTGGACTCGGCTGGGACATCGGGTTTTCGACCGCCTCGCCGGGCTTCGGCAGCCCACCATCGCCGCCGTCTCCGGCAACGCCTACGGCGGTGGCTTCGAGCTGGCCCTGGCCTGCGACCTGCGGATCGTTGCCGACGACGCCACCCTCGGCCTTACCGAGGTCAACATTGGCGCACTCCCCGGCTGGGGCGGGACTGGACGCCTGCGCGACCTGGTGGGCACTGGACGAGCCAAGGAGTTGATCTTCACAGGCGAGCCGCTGACGGCCGAGCGCGCCCTGGCATGGGGGGTTGCCAACCAGCTAACGCCCAGGGCAGACGTGATCAGCGCCGCCCACGCCTTGGCGAACAAGATCGTCAATCGCGCCCCCATCGCCGTACAGATGGCCAAACAGGCGATCAACTCCGGCGACGCCTATGCGGCAGTGGAGCAAGTCAGCTCCGCCGCCACCGCCTTTACTGAGGACGCTGCCGAGGGGTTTGCGTCCTTCACCGAGAAACGTGACCCGCACTATCGCGGAATCTGAACCCGGCGTACGTATCCACCTGACGAAGGGCACTGCCATGACCACGATCACCAGCACGGCCCCGCCAACCATCACGGCCAACGTCTGGCCCAACATCATTAACGGCCGCGAGATCGGCGGCGGAGGCGAGGAAGTCCTGCGCCAAAGCCCTGCTCATGACATCCGCGTCGCCAGCTACCACAGCGCGGGTGAGGCGGACGTCAACGCGGCTGTTGGCGCGGCCCACCAGGCCTTTGACTCTGGTGACTGGCCGCAAGCCTCGGGTGCCGAACGGGCTGCACTGCTGCGCCGAGTCGCGGCCCGGATCGAGGATGAACTCGACGAGCTGGCCTTGATCGAGACGCTGGAATCAGGCAAGCCCATCTCGCAAGCCAAGGACGAGGTCTCGAGTGCCGCGGGTATTTGGTATTACGCCGCCAGTCTGGCCCAGCACGCGTACGGCGATGCCCACAACCACCTGGGGCCCAACTACCTCGCTGTCACCGTCAAAGAACCAGTCGGTGTCGTCGCAGTGATCACGCCGTGGAACTTCCCTCTCTTGATCGTTTCCCAGAAGCTGCCCTTCGCGCTGGCGGTCGGTTGCACGGTCGTGGTCAAGCCCAGCGATCTGACACCCGGCACTACCACCCGCTTGGTCCAGATCCTGCACGACGAAGGGATGCCCGATGGCGTCGTCAATCTCGTCCACGGCGGCGGTGATGTCGGCGGCTGGCTGTCGAACCATCCCGGTACACACATGACCACGTTCACTGGATCCACAGCCGTCGGGCGCATGGTTGCCCAGGCCGCAGCCAAGGACCTGAAGAAGGTGAGCCTGGAACTGGGCGGCAAGAACCCCCAAGTGATCTTCCCCGATGCAGACCTCGACGCAGCGTTGGAGAAGGTCGTGTTCGGCGCGTACTTCAATCAAGGTGAATGCTGTAACGCCGGCTCCCGGCTTCTGGTGCACGCCGACATTGCCGACGAGTTCACCGAACGGGTCGTCGGGCGGGCGCAGGACGTGGCGGTGGGAGATCCCCTCGACCCGGTTACCAAAGTCGGAGCGCTGATATCGGAGAAGCATCTCGGTGTGGTCAGCGGATATGTTGATCTTGGCCAGGCCGAAGGTGCCTCGGTTGCGATCGGCGGCAACCGACTGGACTCCGACCGCGGCCGGTACTACTCCCCCACTGTGCTCGCCGGCGTACCCAAGACCGCGCGAGTTGCTCGGGAGGAGATCTTCGGGCCGGTGCTGTCGGTGGTCAG
>JAICEV010000013.1 GCA_025923975.1 Propionibacteriaceae bacterium | reverse complement strand
CCTTTGCCCAGCTATATGGGCTGTGGTTCATTGCCGGCAGCCTGGTACGCGGTCTGGCGGCGCTGAACAAGATGGAGATGCATCCCTGGGACACCTGGGGAGCCCAGCCGAGCCCGGATGAGCGGCTGGATGCCAAGCAACTCGTTTTCTTCGATCAGCTTGCCAGGATGACGCACGATCCTGACCCGTCGTTCGACGAGCTGCGCAGAACGTATGCGGACCATGGCGGTCTGCGCGTGCCTGAGGTTGTCCACAACTCGTTGCTGGGACGCTCAGAGCCGGTCCAGAGCCCCGACAGCTGAGGATCGGACCGGCCTGCCGGGATCGAGGTCGCGCGGGGCCAATCGCCAGATCGCCAACCAGTTGCATGGTGTCTGAGACTTGGCCCGTGAGCTACCTGCCACCACTTCGGAATCCGGTTCGCACTATCGGCCGGCGCACCTTCGATTTCGATCATGAAATCGTCGTTATGGGAATCGTGAATCGTACGCCCGATTCCTTCGTTGATCAGGGCCGAACCTATGCACTTGATCAGGCTGTGACGGCCGCCCTTGCTGCCGCGCAGGCCGGCGCAGGTTGCATCGACATCGGCGGCGTTCCATTCTCACCAGATACGCCAGAGGTCACAGTGACCGAGGAGATCGACCGTGTGGTGCCGGTCATTGAGCAGGTGGCAGCCCAGAGCGACATCGTCATCTCCGTTGACACACTTCGCCCGGAGGTCGCTGCGCGCGGCATTGCCGCGGGCGCCGCAGTGATCAACGACACTTCCGGCCTCCATGATCCAGAGATGGCCGACGTGGTGGCGGCCCATGGAGCGACGGTGGTGATCACGCACAGCCTCGCGCCACCTCGCCATCATCATCATCGGCCGAAGTACATCGACATCGTCACCGAAGTCAAGGCTTTTCTCGCCGAGCGCGTGCAGCTGGCAGTTGATCATGGCGTCCCGGAGAGCCGAATTGTCATCGATCCCGGCCACGACCTTAACAAGAACACGTTACACACGCTGGAACTGACCCGGCGGCTAGCTGAAGTTGCTGATCTCGGCCTACCAATGCTGGCCGCAGTGTCCAACAAGGACTTCGTTGGCGAGGTGACCGGACTGCCAACATCGGACCGAATGCCGCCCTCGATCGCTGCCGCCACAGTGTGTGTCCTCAACGGTGCCAGGATCCTGCGGATGCACGATGTTGCGGCCTCCGTCGCCGCGGCTCGCATGATCGAGGCCGTCATGGGATTCCGCCAGCCGGGGTACCTGCGCCACAACATGAGCTGAGCACGAGCAGAATCGCTGTCTTGAGGGGCAACTACTGTGTTCGCCATGGATACCTGGCCGCGGCAGAAGGTGCTTTCGTTGGCCTCCGACCGCGCCTCTATCGCGGCCGCCGTCGCGCTTGCCGGAACGCGGGCATGGCGTGATGTTGGTACCGATTCCAAGGGCCTCTGGGGATGCTGCGCCGGTGGCGCCGGGCAGTTCTACGAGACGGTTGTCGCTCTCGGCTCTTCCCCGGCGTACGCGTGCAGTTGCCCGAGCCGAAAAGTGCCGTGCAAGCACGCGCTTGCCCTGCTCCTGCAGTGGAGTGATGGCCTGATACCCAACAGTGAACCGCCACACTTCGCAGCGGCCTGGTTAAGCGCGCGGGTTTCCCGGAAAGGCCAGCCGGAGCCGGCAAGAGCCGAGCGGCACGGGGAGTTGGCTGATCCTGCGGCGGCAGCCAAGCGCGCTGCTGCCCGTGCTGAACGGGTAGCAGGCGGGCTCGACGAACTCGATCAGTGGCTTTGCGACCAGATACGCGGTGGACTCGCTGGCCTCGATCGAGCAGGCTATGCCCATTTCGACACGATGGCCGCGCGCATGATCGATGCGCAGGCCCCCGGAGTCGCCGGCATGCTGCGCTCCATCCCAGCTGAGTTCGCCAGTGTTGGCTGGCCGAGCCGCATCCTTGAGCAGCTAGGGGCATTGCATCTGCTGATTCAGGCGCATCGACGGCTCGCTGAGCTGCCGGCCGATCTTGCGGCGACGGTTCGCGGCCGGATTGGATACTCGGTCAGCAAGTCCGAGGTCCTCGCAATGCCCGGCGTTCTCGACCACTGGTTTGCGGTCGGGATGGTAGACACCGCCGATTACCGCCTGGATACGCGTCGGGTCTGGCTTTACGGTGCTGACTCGTCCCGCTGGGCGGTGATCATGAGCTACGCGCCACCGGGTGGTCCACTTGATGACACCGTGCTAGCTGGGTACGTGTTGCACGCTCGGTTGCACTTCTATCCGGGTTCAGGGCAGTTTCGCGCATTGGTGGGCGAGCAGACCAGTGCGACTGCTGGCCGGACGATGCCGCCCGCCGAGTCATTCACCGACGTACGCACTCGGTTTGCACAGCTAATCGCCGCCGATCCGTGGGCTGCCCGGATGCCGGCAGTGATCAATGCAGCGCCGGTGCCCAGCCCCGGACCGTGGCGCATGCGGGCCGCCAGCGGCGAGTGCTGCGAGATCATCGACCTTCCCGAGGAGCCTTGGCCCTTGCTTGCTCGTTCCGGAGGCGAGCCGATCGAGGTCTTTGGAGAGTGGAGCGCCCGCGGTTTCCGACCGCTCAGTCTGCTCGGAATGGATGCCATCGAACCATTCAGCACGGCTGTTGTGGCACAGGCGGCCTGACCCATGTCGGTTTGGGAGGATGTCGTAACGACGGGGCTGATCGGAACCGACCGGCGAGCGGTGCCCGACGGGCTTCCGGTGAGCTGGGGTACGGAGCTTGATCAAGCCACCGATCCGGCGCATGCGGTGCTGTCGCTGGCAGCCCGGCATCGTGCTGTCACACGAGCAGGTCGTTTGCTGCAGTCCTGCCCGCCGGGTGCGGTCGCGCCGCCGAGCCGGATGCCGGTGGCGAGCCGCGCGGCGCATGAGATCTTGGTGCGCCTGCTCTCGCCGCCGCAGGTGGATCTGCTCAACCTATGGTTGGCCGCTGCCGTTCGCCACGACCAGCGTGTGTCTGCCGCGTACTGGACGCCCTTGGCGATGCTGGCGGCCAGGACCACCGAGCTCGACCGGGCGGTGCTCGCTAAAGGTCTCGGTGAGCGTGGTATTTGGTTCGTCGAGCAGAACCCGCAGTGGGCTCGGCTTGCCAAGAGCCTCCGGTCGCACGCCCAAGACGAAATTCCGCCGGAACGAGACGCCTCCGGCCGTGAGGTGACCGCGGAGGCGGTACGCGCCCGTCCAGACCTGATCATGAGCTCTGTCACGGAATGGTCAAACGAGCTGACCCGAGCGGTCCTGGACATCATCGCCAGCGGCCAGCTCCAGCAGCGCGGCGTTCGGTATGCCGCGACTGTCGGAACCCGCTTGCCTTTGCAGCATTACGAGCAGCTGCGGTTGGCGGTGCAGCACATCACGAGGCGCGAGCAGTCACTGACACCGGCTGGATGGCGGTCCGTGCGTGAGGCACTGCTCGCCATGGAGCGCATGGTGTGGCTCCGTATGGAAATGCGCAGCGCTTTCTCCGGCGAGCCGATCATGGTCAGGCGTCTGGAGATACCGCCGTGGGATGAGGTCCCATGATCGCGAGTCGCAACCACGAAGGAGACTCGGTGACCAATCCGATTCGGACGGCTACGCAGCCGCTGCGGCCGCATGCCGAGCAGGCTTACGAAGCCGAGTTGGAGGCATTGCGGGCCGCAGACGACAGGCCGCGGCCACCGCACTGGCGGCTATCGCCGTGGGCCGTTGTGACGTACCTGATGGGCGGCGTCCTCGCCGACGGCACTGCGATCTCGCCCAAGTACATCGGCTCCCGTCGGCTGATCGAGGTGGCGGTGGCAACGCTGGCAACCGATCGGGCGCTGTTGCTGCTCGGTGTACCCGGTACTGCCAAGTCCTGGGTGTCGGAGCACCTGGCTGCGGCGATCTCGGACGATTCGACGTTGATGATCCAGGGCACGTCCGGCACGGCCGAGGAGGCGATCAGGTACGGCTGGAACTATGCCCGGCTGCTCGCTGAAGGGCCGAGCCGGCAAGCCCTGGTTCCCTCGCCGGTGATGGTGGCGATGGAGCGTGGCTCCATCGCCAGGATCGAGGAGCTCACCCGGATCCCTGCGGAGGTGCAGGACGCGCTAATCATGATCTTGTCCGAGAAGACACTGCCCATTCCGGAACTGGGCCTCCAGACCCAGGCGCTCCGGGGATTCAACGTGATCGCAACCGCCAACGACCGTGACAAGGGGATCAACGAACTGTCCTCGGCGCTCCGCCGCCGCTTCAACACCGTCGTCATGCCGCTGCCCGACAGTGAAGACGACGAGGTGAACATTGTCACTACCCGGGTGGCGGACCTTTCCTCCTCGTTGGAGTTGCCCGAAGTTCCCACTGCCGTCGATGAAATCCGCCGTGTGGTGACGGTGTTCCGAGAATTGCGATCAGGCGTCACCGCAGACGGCCGCACCAAGCTCAAGTCACCGACCGGCTCGCTATCAACAGCCGAGGCGATCTCGGTGATCACCAGTGGTATTGCGTTGTCGGCCCACTTCGGCGACGGTCACCTAAGGCCTGCCGACGTTGCTGCGGGCATGGTTGGCGCGGTCGTGAAGGACCCGATCGCCGATCGCGTGGCGTGGAGTGAATACCTGGAAGTGGTCGCCCGCGAGCGGGAGGGCTGGTCGGAGTTCTACTCCGCCTGTCGCGAGGTCTCGTGACCTCGACGCTGTCGCCACCGCTGGTTGACGATCATGTCGTCGATCCCGTGGCTGAGAATGCGGCTGGCGAACGGCCTCCTGTCGAGGTGTTCGGCATCCGCCACCACGGGCCCGGTTCGGCTCGCTCACTGCTTGCGGCGTTAAAGGAGTACCAGCCGGATGTCGTACTCATCGAGGGCCCGGCGGATGCAGATGCCTTGCTTGGTTGGGTTCTCGCCGAGGGAATGACCCCACCGCTTGCCCTGCTCGGTTACGCTCCCGATCATCCACAGACCGCAGCCTTCTGGCCATACGCCGTTTTCTCTCCTGAGTGGCAAGCCATGACCTTTGCACTGGAGCGCGGTGTTGAGGTTGCCTTCTGTGATCTTCCGGCATCCGCGATGCTTGCCCGCTGGGGGCGAAGCTCGCCGCAGGATAATCATGATGATCTTGAAGAGCCAGCCGATGCTGCAGACGAGGCTCCTCCAGCACTCCCAAATGAGCAGCAGGATCCGTTGGCGGTGCTGGCGGAGGCAGCCGGATACGACGATCCGGAACGGTGGTGGGACGATCTTGTGGAATCCCGGCAGGATTCCTCCTCACCGTTCCCCATGATCACTGATGCCATGGCCGAGCTGCGGATGATCATGAACCAGGGCCGGGACGCTGGGCGAGAGGCCCGTCGCGAGGCATACATGCGCCAGAAGATCCGGGAGGCCCTCAAGCGAGGCAGGCAGCGTGTGGCCGTTGTCTGCGGCGCCTGGCATGCGCCCGTGCTGCGCTGGCCGCTGCCGCCGGCCGCCGCCGACGTGCGTACACTGCGCGGGGCACCTCGGCGCAAGATCACCTTGACCTGGGTGCCGTGGACGCACCAGCGACTTGCCTCAGCTACCGGCTATGGAGCCGGCGTTGCCTCGCCCGGCTGGTACCACCATCTCTGGATCACTCCAGATCAACCGATCGTGCGCTGGCTGGCAAAGGTTGCCCAGGCACTGCGCGTGCGGGACCTTCCGGTGTCCAGCGCACACGTCATCGAGGCCGTCCGGCTCGCCGAAACGTTGGCCAGCTTGCGCGGCCGACCGCTGGCCGGTTTGGCGGAGGTCACCGAAGCGACTCGGTCAGTGCTCTGTGACGGTGATGAGTTGGCGGTCCGCTACGTCACGGACCACCTGGTGGTCGGACAGGCACTGGGTTCGGTCAACGATGGTGTGCCGACCGTACCGTTGGAGGCCGACCTGGTCCGGACCTGCCGCAGCCTGCGGATCAGGCGGGATCCACAGGTCAGATTTCATGATCTTGATCTGCGCCGGCCAATTGATCAAGCTCGCTCCCAGCTGTTCCATCGGCTGCGGCTGCTCGACCTGAGATGGATTATGCCGGCGGACAGCGCGGTGCAGAGTCAGGGCACGTTCCGAGAGACATGGCAGTCGCGATGGGAGCCTGAATACTCCGTGGCCATCGTCGAGGCATCTGTGTGGGGCACGACCGTGGCATCGGCAGCCACGGCGCGGGTGCACAAGATCATCGAGCAGGGGTCGTTGGTCGAGCTGACGCAAGCCGTCGAACGTTGCCTGCTCGCCGACCTACCCCGGGCGCTGGATGGTCTGCTCGCAACGCTTGCCGACAAGGCCGCGCTGGATGCGGACGTGGTGCACCTGATGGATGCGCTGCCCGCCCTGGCGCGAGCGCAGCGCTACGGCGACGTGCGACAGACCGATACTCGGGCGTTGCGCAAGGTGAGTGAGGTGCTGGTGGTCCGGATTCGCGCCGGGCTACGGCAAGCCGTCGCAAGTCTGGACGCAACGAACGCCGCCACCATGCGGCGCCGAATCGACGATGTCAATACCGCCATCGGCCTTCTCACTGAGTCGGCGAGCGACCCGGAGCAGTCCGCATCCATGACACAGCCCGAGCTACGCGCACGTTGGCTCGGGACACTCGCCACGATGATCGACCGAACGGACGTGCATGGCCTCTTGGTGGGCCGTATCGTACGGCTGCTGTTGGATGCGGAGCAGCTCAGCGACGTTCCGGTACGCCTACACCGTGCGCTGTCTGCTGGAGTTCCAGCCGCGGACAAGGCGGCCTGGGTGGACGGCTTCTTCGCTGACGGGGCGCTGCTGCTGATTCATGATGCGGAATTGCGCAGCCTGCTCGACGACTGGATACGTCAGCTTGAGGATTCCGAGTTCGTCGACATGTTGCCGCTGCTGCGGCGCACATTCGGCACGTTCGCCACTGCAGAACGTCAGGCGATCGCAGAACGCATCGCAGTTGGCGCTGAAGATCTTGATCGCCAGCGCCCGGAGGAAATTGATCTTGAGTTGCCAGCGGCCGCTCTAGCGACCGTCGATCTCATTCTGGGCGGGCCCCATGACTGAGGCCTCGAAACGGACCGAGCACCAGACCAGGATGGTGCGCTGGCGGATGCTGCTGGGAGAGGCGTCCGCTGAGGATCTGGATACGTCCCTGACTCGGGAAGAGCAGAAAATGGACGCTGCGCTCGCAGCGCTCTACGACGCGGCGGCTGAGGAGGCCATGGGCTTGCCACGCCGCTCTGGAGGTTTAGGCTCATCCGCGCCGCGGGTAGCGCGTTGGCTTGGCGACATTCGGATGTACTTTCCAACCAGCGTCGTTCAGGTGATGCAGCGGGATGCCATCGAGCGATTACATCTCACCTCAATGCTGCTGGAGCCTGAGCTGCTGGATTCCATCCAACCCGATGTGCACCTGGTCAGCTCCCTGGTGAGTCTCAGCCACGTGATGCCGGACTCCACAAAGCGGACCGCCCGCGTTGTGGTGGGCCAGGTCGTCGCCGAAATCGAGCGGCGGATCGCTAATAAGACCCGCGCAGCCGTTACCGGCGCGGTCAGCCGTGCCAGTCGGACTCGCCGCCCGCTGCCGCGGGACATCGATTGGAACTCCACCATTCGCCGTAATCTCGATCATTACCTTCCCGAGCAGCGCACCATCGTTCCCGAGCGACTCGTGGGCTATGGGCGTGGCGCGAATGCCGTCGTGAAGGAGGTGGTGGTCGCTATCGACCAGTCTGGATCAATGGCGGAGTCGGTGGTGTACGCAGCGGTTTTCGGCGCCACCCTGGCCTCAATTCGGTCAATCAAGACCTCGGTGGTGGCCTTTGACACCGAGATCGCCGACCTCACCGACAAGCTGTCCGACCCGGTCGACGTACTCTTCGGCTGCCAACTCGGCGGTGGCACCGACATCAATCGGGCACTGGCATACTGCCAGCAGCTGATCACGCGGCCAGGTGAATCGATCCTGGTGTTGATCTCCGACCTTTATGAGGGCGGCATCGCGGAGGAGATGCTGCGCCGAGTCGCAGAGTTGCTGCGTGCTGGAGTCACAGTGGTAGTGCTGCTTGCGCTGTCAGATTCCGGTGCTCCGGCCTACGACCATGAGCATGCAGCGGCACTGGCTGCGCTTGGCGTACCGGCCTTCGCGTGTACGCCAGACCTCTTTCCGGACCTGCTGGCCGTTGCGGTCAGCAAAGGCGACATCGGGCAGTGGGCCGCGGATATCGCCAGCGCGGCCGCCGCTCCCAGCCAAGCTGCGGAGCATTGAGCCTGTCGAAACGCCACCTTGGCCGTGAGAGGATCGGCTCCGTGACAGCCGTTCCCTCCGTCTCGTACTCGATCACCGTGCGGTTGGATGTTCCAGCGGGGGGAGCTTCGGTCAGCCAGCTGACGACGGCTGTTGAGCAGGCCGGCGGAGCCGTGACTGCCCTTGATGTAACCGCCTCTGGGCAGGAGCGGCTGCGGATCGACGTGACGTGCGCCGCGCGCGACACCGACCACGCCGAGCGCCTGGTCGAGGCAATGCGCGGTGTGCCTGGCGTCGTGATCGGCAAGGTTAGTGATCGCACCTTCTTGATGCATCTGGGCGGCAAGATCGAGATGGCTAGCAAGCACCCCATCCGCAACCGGGACGACTTGTCCATGATCTACACCCCTGGGGTGGCACGAGTGTCTTTGGCGATCGCCAAGAATCCCGAGGACGCGCGCCGGCTGACCAGCAAACGAAACAGCATCGCGGTAGTCACCGATGGCTCCGCGGTACTCGGGCTGGGCAATCTCGGCGCCGAGGCCGCTCTGCCTGTGATGGAGGGAAAAGCGGCGCTGTTCAAGCGCTTCGGTGACATCGATGCCTGGCCGCTATGCCTGGATACCCAGGACGTCGACGAGATCGTCACGGTGGTGCACGCAATCGCACCCGGCTTCGCCGGGATCAATCTGGAGGACATTTCGGCACCGCGCTGTTTCGAGGTGGAGCGTCGGCTGCGTCAGCTGCTGGACATCCCGGTCTTTCATGATGATCAACACGGCACCGCGATCGTAGTGCTGGCTGCGCTGTACAACGCCTTACGGGTGGTCGAGAAGCAGATTTCTGACGTACGGATTGTGATGTCGGGCGCGGGCGCGGCAGGCACAGCGGTCATCAAGCTGCTGCTCGCGGCAGGTGTGCGAAACATTGTGGTGGGCGACATCGCCGGGGTGGTGTACCGCGGCCGCGACGACCTTGTTGGTGAGTTGGAATGGCTGGCCGAGAACACCAATCAGCTCGGCTTCACCGGCTCAATCAAGGAGGCCGTGGTCGGCGCTGATGTCTTCATCGGACTCTCGGTGCCCGGGGTGCTGTCGGGTTCCGACGTGGCGGCGATGGCGGACCGGTCGATCGTCTTCGCTCTGGCCAACCCGGTGCCCGAGGTGGACCCCGCCGAGGCATCTCGCTACGCGGCAGTTGTCGCCACGGGGCGATCAGATTTCCCGAATCAGATCAACAATGTGCTGGCGTTCCCGGGCGTCTTCCGTGGCCTGCTTGACGCTCGCTGCGCTCATGTCACCTCGACTATGCTGCTGGCTGCTGCCAGCGCACTCGCCGGCGTTGTCACCGACGACGAGCTGAATGCTGCATATATCGTCCCAAGCGTGTTCCACGCGGAACTGCACCACACGGTGGCGGCGGCAGTACGCGAAGCAGCCGGGGGGCCAACCGAATTACTTACTGACACCGAAGTTGCCATTTAAGCAGATGTCGTACACAACCTCCCCGCACCGCCCGCAGACCGGGTTGCTGCGCGGCTGGCCTGTGATCGCCGCGGGGGCCGTCCTCACAGTGGTGCTGCAGCTGTGGGGCCTCTACCGTGTCGCAGGTCCGCCGCAGTCGGCATGGTTTCCGTTCGCAGACAAGCTCCAACATGCAGTGGGGTTCGCGCTGCCCGTCTTGTTGATCTTGCTGACGGTCGCCATGCGCGGCACGTTCGGCTGGCAGTGGCCCAGCGTCCGGCAGACGGCATTGGTCATTGGAATCTTTGCAGCGCATGCCGTCGTCAGTGAGATGATCCAGCACCTGTGGTACCGCTACCGGACAGGCGATTTACTTGACGTGATAGCGGATTGGGCCGGTATCGCCCTTGGCGTGCTGGTGCTTCGGTTGATCTTGCTGCGCCGGTCACGCGAAGGCGCAGAAGGTCCAGCCGCATCATGAGCGAACCAACAATCGAGCCAACTCGGAGGCGCGACCCAGTCGCCGGAGACCTGCTGGTGGCAAGCATCATGCTCGCCGACGGAGTTTTCAACCAGACCGTGGTGCTGATCTTGGACGCCGACGAAGACGGTGCTCTTGGGGTGATCTTGAACGAGATCTCCCAGACCCCTCTGGACGCGGTGTTGCCGGACTGGGTGAGTTCGGTGTCGGAGCCGCGGCTGCTCTTTCACGGCGGACCAGTGTCGCCGAACGGCGCAATCTGCCTGGCGAGCGTGGCGGCCGATGGCGAGGAGCCTCCGGGCTGGCGGCCGCTGTTCGATAGCGTCGGCCTACTGCACCTGGACACTCCGATCGAGATCGTCTCGGGAGCATACCGGGACCTGCGGATCTTTGCCGGCTACGCCGGCTGGGCCGCGGGCCAGGTGCAGGCGGAGATCTCCGAAGGCATGTGGCACGTGCTGCCAGCGCGCTATAGCGACGTGTTCGGTGGCCATCCCCTTGAGTTGTGGCGTACGGTGCTACGTCGCCAGAAGGGCGAGGTCGCGTTCTTCTCAACCTGGATGGAGAATCCGGAGCTCAACTGAGAGCTAATCTGCCATTAGCCAGCGCGGACTTCTGCGAGCGTCGGTAGGCGCCGCGCGAACAGACGATAGTAGGCGTTGGCTGCTGTGACTATCCCATTGCTGTGAAGCTGGTTCTTAAGGTGCATAGGATTACGTCGCAGGAGTCGCCTAGTGAGAGGGTCATCGCGGGTGTGCTCACCGAGACGTCGGTGTTCATATCGCACTGACGGAAGGGATACGGGTGTCTGAAACAACCAAGAGTGCAGGGGCGCGCAGCCGGGTGCTGGTGGTTGACGACGACGCAGCGCTCGCCGAAATGCTATCGATCGTGCTTCGGAATGAGGGGTTCGAGCCGATTTGGTGCGCGCATGGGGACAAGGCGTTCTCGGCGTTCAAGGAGGCAAAGCCGGACCTTGTTTTGCTCGACCTGATGCTGCCCGGTCGTGACGGTGTGGACGTCTGTCGCGACATTCGCGCGGAATCAGGCGTGCCCATTGTGATGCTGACAGCCAAGACCGACACCATCGACGTAGTCGAGGGGCTGGAAGCCGGTGCCGACGACTACGTTGCCAAACCCTTCAAGGCCAAAGAACTCGTCGCCCGAATCAAGACTCGGCTTCGCCGCATGCCGGCCTCAGAGGAGGTCGACGTCGAGACCCTGCGGATTGGAGATCTGTCGATCAGCGTCGACGGGCATTCAGTCAAGCGGGATGGGGTCCAGATTCAGCTCACGCCGCTGGAGTTCGATCTCCTACTTGCCCTGGCGCGACGGCCGTGGCAGGTCTTCAGTCGCGAGGTATTGCTCGAGCAAGTCTGGGGCTACCGTCATGCTGCCGATACCCGGCTGGTCAATGTCCACGTCCAGCGGCTGCGTTCCAAGATCGAGAAAGACCCCGAGCACCCTGAGATCGTGGTGACCGTACGGGGGATCGGCTACAAGGCCGGCGAAACCAACCAGGCCCGATAGCTGGTCGTCCGGGAAGGCGGTCGTGGCGTGAACGTCGGCTAATGGTCTCGATTCAAAGGATACTGAAGTCCCGCTGGTGGCGGTTCCCCGTCACGTGGTGGTGGCGTTCCTTGCCGCTTCGCGTGGTACTGACCGTCTTCGTTGCTTCGGTGCTGGTGCTGGTGCTCGGCGGATTCTTGCTGATGCAGCAGGCCACGATGGGGGTGATCGACGGCAAGAAGCGGACGGCCATGAACGAAGCCCGGCAGGCCGTCAACACTGCGCAACAGCAGCTCAACGCTGCTGATCTCACAGGTGATGTCAATGTCGACAAGCTGCTGCTGGATCTAGCCACCGGCTTCGCGAATCAGCCCGGCGAACAGTTCGAGGTCATCATCATCTCGAGCGGCCAGACGATCACCGCCGGGAATGCAACAGCCAGGAGTATTCCGGCGACTCTGGAAAAGCAAGTCGAGCAAAGCAATGACCTGCTGATAACCCCAACAGAGATCGAGTACCGCGACATGCGGACCTCGGTCCCGGGACTAGCCGCGGGCGCGACACTGACCCTGCCACTTACCGGTCGTTACCAGATCTACCTGATGTTCCCGCTCACTCAGGAGGTCGCCACACTCATGGTCCTCCGCAATGCAGTGGTGACGACGGGCGCGGTCTTGGTGATCTTGCTGACTTTCATTGCCGCGCTGGTGAGCCGCCAGGTCGTCACCCCGGTGCGGGCGGCCCGTAAGGCGGCCGAAAGCCTTGCATCGGGCAACCTGCGGGATCGGATGAAGGTCCGAGGCAAAGACGACCTGGCCCGCTTGGCCACGTCGATGAACTACATGGCCTCGGAGTTGGAAAAGCAGATCAACACCCTTGAGGAGCTCTCTGCGGTTCAGCAGCGATTTGTCTCTGACGTTTCGCACGAGTTGCGCACGCCGTTGACAACGGTCCGGATGGCTGCCGAGGTGTTGTACGAGGCGCGAGATGACTTCGACCCGGTTGCGGCACGCTCCGCCGAGCTGCTGCAGAACGAGCTGGATCGCTTCGAGGCGCTGCTCAGCGACTTGCTAGAGATCTCGCGCTTCGATGCTGGGGCTGCCCAACTCAACGTTGAGGAGGTCGATCTGCGCGATCTGGTGCACCAAGTGGTTGATGCCAACGAACGGCTCGCGGAAACGAACAATACCGAGATCAACGTGCACGAGAGTGGCGAAGCGAAGGCCGAGGTCGACCCACGGCGGATCGAACGAATCCTACGCAACCTCCTGGTAAACGCCATCGAGCACAGCGAAGGTCATCCGGTCGACGTCTTGATCGAGAGCGACGCCGCCGCAGTGGCGATCGCGGTTCGCGACCATGGCGTGGGGTTCGAAGCGAGTCAGGCCAGGCAAGTCTTCCACCGCTTCTGGCGCGGGGACTCGTCGCGGGCCAGAGCGGTCGGCGGTACTGGCCTGGGCCTGGCGATCGCCATGGAAGACGCAAACCTGCACGGCGGCTGGCTGACAGCGTGGGGTCGGCCAGCGATGGGAGCCCAGTTCCGGCTCACGCTGCCAAGGAAGGTGGGAGCGATCCTGGAAACCTCACCGCTCCCGTTGGTGCCACGCGATCTCGTCGGACCCGGCGGTACCAGACTTGACGGCCTTGAGGCCCCAGCGCCTCGTGCCCCGAGTTCACCGGCCTCGCCATCGCCGCCCGCGGTCCCACGGAGGGCGGCCGCTGAGGAGACGAGTGTGGGCTCATCGTGAGTCGGGTCCAGTGCCATCTCGCAGTGATCTTCATCGTCCTAGCTGGCCTCTTGGGCGCGGCAGGTTGCGTGACCGTCCCGTCCTCGGGGCCAATCGAGAAGGTGGAGGGTCAGCAACCTGGCTGTCAGAACTGCGTAAATGTCGAGGTGGCACCCCCTGCTGTGGGCGCTGAGCCTCGCGAAATCGTCGAGGGCTACCTACGGGCAACCTCGAACTATCAGCCGAACTATTCGGTGGCCAGACAGTTCCTGACTCGTATGGCTGCCGAGAAATGGAGCCCAGAATCCGGCGTCTGGATCTATCGGGGCTCTCCGCAATCAACGCCCGTCGACCCAAGTGCCGCCAAGAGCACCGTCAACCTCCAGAACGGGTGGCTGGTCGGTTCGCTAGGTCCTGATCGCACATATCTGGCAGGGGACAGTGAGCTGACGATTGGTTTCAACCTCATCCGCGAGAACGGTCAGTGGCGGATCGACAACCCACCGCCGGGGCTCATGGTTGAAGAGTTCTGGTTCGACTCCTTCTATCAGCCCTACGACGTTTACTTCATTGGGAATGGCGGTTCGCTTGTTCCGGACCGGATCTACCTCCCGGCCTTGAGCAACCCAGCCAATGTCGCCTCGGCGCTGATGAAGGCACTTCTCAACGGACCTTCGAAGGGGTTACGGCGCGCCGTATCCAGCGCAATCCCACCCAACACCGATTTGAGCGTCGACTCGGTGACGATCACTGACGAGATTGCCGAGGTGTCCCTCAGCGACTCCGTGCTCGCCCTGCCCGATCCAAAGCGCAGCCTGCTCGCCGCGCAAATCGTCTACACGCTCAAGCAGATCGGTGGGGTCAAGCGTGTCTTGATCAAGGCGAACCAGCAGCCGTACCGAGTGCCGGGAAGTGACCCGAACACTCTGGCGATCTCGGTTGACGCCATTCCCCGGGACCTCGACCCTATTCCGTTTGTGGCCAGCGAACAGCTGTACGCAGTTCAGGATCGGGTGGTCCGGCAGGTGACTACGACCTCCGATTCCCCAACTGTCAGCGAGCTGCCGGGGCCTTTGGGCGAACAGGACTATGCGATCGACGCCCTAGCTGTATCGGTGACCAATACCGATCTTGCCATCACCACAAACGGCCGGACCATGCTTCGTCGTGCGCCAATTGCGCTGGAGGGAGCAACGCAGCCAGCCACCTTGCTGAGCGGGAAAAACGATCTCCTCAGGCCGCAGTTCACCAGGTATGGCGAGCTCTGGGTTATCGGGCGGGATGGCGACCGGCAGCGGATGTGGATGTTCCCCGCCGACAAGAAGGAGTCCTTCGTGATTGAGTCCGCAGTGCTGGACGACCCAGGCGTGAAGGCGTTCAAAGTCTCGCCAGATGGCACTCGCATGGCGCTGATTCGTACTAATACCGATACCGGGAACGATGAGCTGGAGCTCGCCCGAATCATCCGCTCCGACAAGATCACAGTTGCCCACTGGCGAACCTTGGACACTGAGCAGGCCAATATGCCGGCTATCCGCACGATGCGCGATGTCGCGTGGCTCGATGCCACCGAGCTACTCGTGTTGGGAGCTCCGGACGACGGCGCCACGATGTTGACGCCGTTCCGGATAGTCGAGGATGCGTCCCGGATAACCGCACACGGTGAGCCTCAGAGTTGGCGAGCCGCCGAGCTCACCGTATTGGCCCGGACGCAGTCCGCGATCATCGTCGATCGAACCCCCCCAGGCCGGACGTGGAAGTACGACGGCAATCAGTGGCTGTCCTTCGTCAACAAGGTCAGTACAGCCGCCTATCCCGGCTAACGCACTATGACGGTTGGCCCGCTTCGCGACTGCGGGAGTTAGCTGCTCGGCTGAGTAACCGGCTATGTATGCGTTCGCGAGCGACGAAGGAGGCGAATCAGGCGGGCCAGCCGTCAGAGTGCAAGTCGGGTGATGACTGTCCACAGATTGCATTAGGGCGGCCGATACTGAGGTAGGGACGCGTCAGACTCAGCTGGTGGGCGTTGAGCATTGGCTGGCGGCAGCGGGTGACCTCCTGCTTGGCGCCAGATGCCATGGCTGCTGGCAGCCTTGGTGGGGCATCTGTCCGCGCTGTCGTGAGCAACTCGCCAGCCGACGTCCCTTCCTCACTAAGCCCGTTCCCTGTCCTAACGGCTTCCCGATCACGGTCACGTCCTCGGCGTACGACCCGATCCTGCGCAGGGTGATCAACGCCTACAAGGAGCGGCAGGCACTGACGCTGACCAGTTTTCTTGCCGACAGGCTGGCACTGAGCGTGCACGTGCTGCTGGCCACTCAGGCCCGTCCGATCGATGCCAGCAGGATCGTCTTGGTGCCGATACCTTCGGCACCTCGCGCTATCCGTGAGCGGGGGTTCGACGCAACCACCTCGATGGCCCGCCTTGCCGCCCGACGCCTTCGGGCACAGTACCCAGTGACGGTTCGTCCAGCACTGGCTCAGGGTCGGCGGGTCGCCGATCAGGCCGGTCTGCGCGCGGCAGCTCGCCGGGAGAACCTTGCCGGGGCCTTTCGGCTACGCAGGCCGATCACAACCGGTGCGGCTGTGCTCGTTGATGATCTCGTGACAACCGGCAGCAGCTTGACGGAGGCTGCGCGAGTGCTCCGAGCGGCCAACATTCCGCTGCTGGGCGCAGCGACTGTGGCGGCCACCGTACGCCTGCAATGCCAGAATCCGTCCGGCAATGCGCAGGTTCGCGACCCATTTGTCCACGGACTGAGAACTCAGTGAGGATCATCCGAACCCGTAGAAATACCCGTTAGTAGGGATTAGCGTCTGGGTATGGCGCTTGCGCACCGGGGGATTTCAGGCTTGGCCGGAATCGGAGTGCGATGAGCGTCTTCTTCATTTCTGAACAGACTCCGCAGCGCTGCCTACGGTCGCTACCGAACGCCGGGCGCATGCTCGGCTAATCGAGTCGTTCGAAACTCCCACTCCTCGATGGAGGTAGACATGGATGTTGTCGTCAAGTCCCGGCATTGCAATCTGTCGGATCAGTTCCGCTCCTATGTGGATGAGAAAATCACTCGACTTGAGAAGCTCAACGACCGGGCGATTCGCGTCGAGGTAGAGGTATCGGCAGAGCGGAACAGGCGACAACACGACCAGGCGAGCCGTGTCGAAATCACGCTCCGTACCAAGGGGCCGGTGATTCGGGCCGAGGCGGCCGCCGAAGATAAGTCAGCAGCCTTCGATCTGGCGTTGGACAAGCTGATGGCCCAGCTCCGCAAGGCAGCCGATCGCAGGCGGGTGCATCGTGGCCAGCACTCGCCCCGTTCGCTGCACGATGCGGCGGCCGAACTGCCGCTTATCGAGAACGGTGCACCTGAGACAAACGGGTCCTCGGTGCGCAAGATCGCCGGGATTGAGGTACACGGTGACGGGCCGATGTTGGTTCGCGAGAAGTTTCATCCAGCGGTACCCATGAGCTTGGATCAGGCACTGCTGGAGATGGAGCTCGTCGGACATGACTTTTTCCTGTACATCGACTCCGAATACATGGCGCCGAGCGTCGTCTACCGCCGCCGGGCTTACGACTACGGCGTGATCCGCCTGGACACGGCCTACGCGATGGTCTCCTAGTCCGGAAGCTCAACGCCAAGTTCCTGGTTGCTCCTCGCCATCTTGAGACGGCTGGCGAGGGTCGATTACCGGCCGAGGGCACTCGCCAGCCATCTTCGGACGGCAAACGTGTTGTCAGTGGCTGTCGCTACCGTCGTCCTAGTGAGACGGGAACAGCTGAGTAAGGCGGAGGCCAGGCGGATCGCGCTCGCCGCGCAGGGCTTCGGCGTGCCGAAACCCCAGCGGCCGCTCACGATGCGCGACGTCCAGGCGGTGACGAACCGGCTGGCACAGTTCCAGATCGACTCGATCAACGTAGTGACACGGGCACATTTCATGCCGCTCTTCTCCAGGCTGGGACCGTACGATCAGGGCCTCCTGGAACGTGCGGCCTATCGATGGCCGCGGCGGCTTTTCGAGTACTGGGGCCATGCCGCCAGCCTCATTGATGTCTCGCTCCAGCCGCTGCTCCGGTTCCGCATGCAACCGGGCTTCCGCGATGTCTGGGCCGGAGTGGAACGAGTCGCGCAACAGAACGCTGATCTGATTCCGTTCGTACGTGATGAGGTCGCGGCGCGCGGGCCGATCAGCGCGCGGGATTTGGAGATCGCCGAGGAGCGTGATCGCAGTAATTGGGGCTGGAACTGGTCGCGCGTCAAGACCGTCTTGGAGTGGCTTTTTTATGTGGGGGAGGTCACCTCGGCATACCGAAACTCGCAATTCGAGAGGGTCTATGACCTCCCGGAGCGCGTCATTCCGCCGTCGGTGCTGGCGAAGCCGACTCCGACACCCCAGGAGTCGGTGACTGGTTTGGTCCGGCGGGCCGCGCAAGCCCTTGGGATAGCAAGCGAGTCCTGCCTGCGCGACTATTTTCGTACCCGCCCAGCAATGACACGGCACGCTATCGCGACGCTGGTGGAGAGCGGCGAACTGATTCCGGTGCGCGTCGAGGATTCGGCCAGCCGGCCCTGGTACCTGTGGCACCAGGCGCGGGTGCCGCGTCAAGTCGCTGCTCGGGCGCTCTTAAGCCCGTTCGATTCGATGATCTTCGAGCGGGCGCGGCTGGAGCGCTTGTTCGACTTCAGCTATCGGATCGAGATCTATGTGCCCGAGCCGAAGCGGGTCCACGGATACTACGTGTACCCGTTCCTGCTTGGCGAGGACTTCGTGGCTCGGGTTGACCTCAAGGCAGACCGGGCGGGTGGCGTGCTACGGGTCAATGCTGCATGGATGGAGCCCGGTTACGACTCGTTCGATGTGGCCACCGAGCTGACGTCTGAGCTCAAGCTCATGGCAGAGTGGCTTGGTCTGCAGGGGCTGGAGATCGTGCAGCGAGGCGACTTGGCACCTGCGCTCGCGTCTGCATGAGGCCGGGCGGCCAAAAACATCTGGAAGGACGCTCTCCTGGGCTGGCTTACCATAGGGGGCGCGCTGCGGCACTTCTACGATGGAAGAATCCGGGCGCTGAGCCCAGCGGCGTGAGGGAACATCTCGGCGCCGGAGACCGTGCAGGTAAGTGATAACGACGTAAGGGAGCCAGTTCCCGTGGCTTTGATGGATAGGCTGCTGCGCTTCGGCGAGGGCAAACTTCTCAGGCAGCTCGGCAATGTCGCCAAACAAGTGAACGCCATCGAGGACGACTTTGTGGCGATGAGCGACGAGGAGCTGCGCGGCCAGACCGCGGAGTTCCGGACGCGCTATGACAACGGGGAGACCTTGGAGTCACTGCTGCCGGAGACTTTCGCAACGGTGCGCGAGGCCAGCCGCCGGGTCCTGGATAAGCGACACTTCGATGTCCAGGTGATGGGCGGTGCCGCACTCCATATGGGCAACATCGCCGAGATGAAGACAGGCGAGGGCAAGACGCTGGTTGCGACCATGCCGTCCTACCTCAACGCCCTGACCGGACGCGGCGTACACATCGTCACCGTCAATGACTACCTGGCTAAGCGCGACTCAGAGTGGATGGGACGTATCCACCACTTCCTGGGCGTCGAAGTCGGGGCGATCCTGTCGCAGATGGATCCCGCCGATCGCCGGCGGGCGTACCAGGCCGACATCACCTATGGCACTAACAATGAGTTTGGGTTCGATTACCTGCGTGACAACATGGCACTCAGCCTGGACGACTGCGTACAGCGCGGGCATCACTACGCCATCGTTGACGAGGTTGATTCGATCCTGATCGACGAGGCGCGTACCCCGTTGATCATTTCTGGCCCGGCAGAGGACACCGGCAAGTGGTATCCCGAGTTTGCCAAGCTGGTCAGTCGACTACGCCGCGATGAGCATTACGAGGTCGACGAGAAGAAGCGGACCGTCGCGATCAATGAGGGCGGGATCGATGCCGTCGAGGATTGGCTCGGCATCCACAATCTGTACGAGTCTGCGAACACACCGCTGATTTCGTATCTCAACAACGCCATCAAGGCCAAAGAACTGTTCAAATTGGACCGCGATTACGTGGTGATCGACGGTGAAGTGCTGATCGTCGACGAGCACACTGGCCGCACCTTGATCGGACGCCGCTACAACGAGGGCCTGCACCAAGCCATCGAAGCCAAAGAGGGGGTCCAGATCCGTGACGAATACCAGACGCTCGCCACGATCACCCTGCAGAACTATTTCCGGATGTACGAGAAGCTCGCCGGGATGACGGGCACCGCACTT